>JBJSYU010000121.1:0-2925 GCA_046089945.1 Candidatus Methylumidiphilus sp. | reverse complement strand
GTCGGCCTGCGCAGCCGCCAAGTGCAAGTGATTGGGCGCACCCGCGACTGGCTGCGCTACGAACTGCCCGAACGCTACATCCGCAAACACTCCCAGCCCTTGTGCATCGGCCAGAAGCAGCTTTGGTACATCCTGCGCATGACCAGCAAGGAATGCCACATCCGCCTGGACCGCACCGACAAGCCGGAGTTTGACGCCTGGTGCTGGGTGGACTTCTGGCACCCTTTGCGCGATGTGGTGTACTTTAAGCGGGAAGTCTACCGCCGGGCATTGACCGAACTCGGCACCCATCTGGCGTCCGGGCAAGCGCCGGGGTTCCTGTCGGATCAGCAGAAAGCCCGCAGCGCCCGCTAAAGCCAGGACAGCGACGGCGAGTGGCGCAGGCTCAGTTCCACCAAACCCGCATAATCCACCACCGCCACCCCCTCCGCCAGCGCCTCCTCGGCAATGCCGCGCGCCGCCAAATCGGCGGACACCGCATAAATTTCCACTTGCCGCAACGCCAGCGCATCCGCATGCCCGGCCAGCGCGGCGTAAACCCCGCCTTCCAGCAACACCAGGGCATCGCCCTCGCCAACCCGCGCCAGGCATTGGGCGAAGGCTTGCGACTCGCCGGGGGAGCGGCTGACCAGATGCAAAACGCCCATCAGCAGGCCACCACGATATCGGCGGCGGCGATGAAGCCGGCGACCTCGGCGCGGCGGATGGGCTGCGTCGGCAAGATCAAGCTGTCCCGGCGCAAGCCGCGCCCCGCCAGCGACTCTTCTTCCACCCACAGATCCCGCACATCGTAGACGTCCAACGCCCTCAGCAGCGGCACCAAGGGTTTCAGCCCCAAAACCTCAGGCCGCTGGCCGGATTGCAGCAGAAACACGCCATCGTCTAGGAACAGCACCCGCACCGGCTGGTCGAACGCGGCGACAGTCATCAGCATGTCCAGGCTCTCGCGGACGCCGACGCCCTCAAACGGCGGGCGGCGCAGCACAAACAGGAAATTTTTCATTTGGATAAAAATTCAGCCGCCGAACGTCAGCACCCGGTCGGCTTTCAGGCAGGCGTCGATCCAAAGCCCCAAGCCTGCGATGCGAAAACCATCCGCCACGGCCGCCTCCGGCAAGCCCCGCCGCTGCGCGGCGGAAATGCAGATGACCAGATCGACATTCTGCCCGGCCGCCAGCGCCGACCAACGCCGAATCAGGCCCATCTCATCGTCGGGCGGCGCCATCGGCAAGCCGTGGCAGGCGCCGTCATGATAAAAAAACACGCGCACAACCTCATGCCCCAGCCGCAACGCCGCTAGGATAAACTGGTAGGCGCTGTCGCTGCCGCCGCCGCGCCAAGGCGCGGAATTGATCTGAATGGCGAATTTCACAAACCTTTACCTTTAGGCGACTTTACAAAGCGCTTATGTTAGCCGGAAAATCAGCGCAGCCGGCATAACCCGCCCCCAGCTTCGCACCATACATTATGCTCAAACCCGCCAAACCCCTGGCCCTGTTATTGATCCTCGCCCAGTGCAGCCTGGCGTGGGGCCATGTCGCCCATCCCCGCAAACCCCTGGATCTCGACCTCAAGCAGATTGAAGCCCTCCCTGCGCCCGGCTCAATGGGCGAAACCGGCGAGCGGCGCCACAGCGTGGAATTGCCGGAAATCGGCGACCCCTCAGGCACCCTGTTCACCCCGATGCAGGAGCAGGAACTGGGCGCGGCGTTTTTCCGCAGCCTGCACGCCCAGGCGGAAGTCAACCAAGACCCGGAAGTCAGCGCTTATATCCAATCCATCGGGCAGAAGCTTGCGGCCAATTCTGACAACCCGGCCCAGCCTTTCCATTTTTTCGTCGTCAACGACCTTGCCATCAACGCCTTCGCCGGCCCCGGCGGCTACATCGGCATCAACACCGGCTTGATCTTAGTCAGCGAAGAGGAAAGCGAACTGGCCTCGGTGCTGGGCCACGAAATCGCCCACGTCACCCAGCGCCACCTCTACCAAGCCTTGCAGGCGTCCGGGCGCATCCAAATGCTGTCGTTCGTCGGCATGCTGGCGGCCTTGCTGGTCGGCGCCAAGCTCGGCAGTGCCGGCAGCTATCAAAACCAAGCCTACTGCACATCCAAAAACGAAGGCTGCCAGCGTCCCGGCAACTCCGGCCAAGGTCTGGCGATGGCCGCGATGGGCGCAGGCACCCAGGCGATGATCAACTTCACCCGCGACAACGAACAGGAGGCCGACAGCGTCGGCATGCAAACCCTGGCCCGCTCGGAATTCAACCCCCGCAGCATGCCGACATTTTTCGAGCGTATGCAGCAATCCACCCGCTTCGCCGGCCACAACATGCCGGAATACCTGCTGACCCACCCGGTCACCGTCTCGCGCATCGCCGAAACCCGCGACCGCGCGGAAAAATTCCCCTATCGCCAATACCCCGACAGCATGGCCTACCAGTTGATCCGCACCAAGCTGCGGGTGGCGTCCATGCGCCCGGCAAA
The DNA here is from genome assembly GCA_046089945.1 of Candidatus Methylumidiphilus sp. GTDB lineage: Bacteria > Pseudomonadota > Gammaproteobacteria > Methylococcales > Methylococcaceae > Methylumidiphilus. Next base: position 442 of record JBJSYU010000121.1, on the reverse strand, counting down.
AGAGGCGGTGGGGTATTTTCGCACCGCCTCCGGCCAAGGCGTCAAACAGCAGCAAGACGTGTCGCGCTACGGCCTGGCGCTGGCGCTGATAGCCGACAACCGCGCCGACGAGGGCAAAGCGCTGCTGCAACAACTCGTCGCCGAATACCCCGCGCAGTCGCATTTCATCAACGCCCTGGCCAAGGCGGAAATGGATCAGCGCAACTACCCCAAAGCCATGGAAATCTTCGCCGCCGCCCGCGAGCGCTTCCCCGACAACACAGCGATTCGTAGGTTTCCGGGGTGACGACGCCGTGGATCATGTCTTCCAGCAGGCGACGCGCCGGTTCGGCCTTTTGCGTGGCCAGCAGCGCGTCAATGTAGTTTTGTTTGATCGCGGTGTTGTCGGGGAAGCGCTCGCGGGCGGCGGCGAAGATTTCCATGGCTTTGGGGTAGTTGCGCT
>JBJSYU010000120.1:0-21682 GCA_046089945.1 Candidatus Methylumidiphilus sp. | reverse complement strand
GGAGGCGTTCGGGCTGGACGCCGCATTGCCGGCGCCGGTCGGCGTCGCCGCCAACCAGCCTTGGGCGCTGCAAGACGCCTATCGAGCCAGCGGCCGCGTGGGACTGGCCTGCGCCGCCGCCGTCGTGTTGGTTCAAGCCTTCTTTGTCGTCATCGCCCATGACCAGGAGGTCTACAGCACCGCCTTGGAAATCCCGCCGGGCAAACGCACTGAGGCCGTCAGCACAGAGGCATTCCGCTTAGGCGGACGGCCCAGCAATGTGCAGATCGTCAACCGGGCGCAACTCGACAACGACTGGATTTACCTGGACATGACCCTGGTCAACCGCGACACCGGGCAGACTTACGAGGTCAGCCGCGAAATCGACTACTACCACGGCTGCGACGAAGACGGGTGTTGGACGGAGGGCGACCCTGGCGACGCGGCGCTGATATCCGCCGTGCCGGCCGGCAATTACTATATTTTGGTGGAGACGGAAACGCGCCCGGACGCCCCGGCGCCGTTGGTGGATCGGCTGATCGTCAAACGCGACGTGCCGGGATGGCTGAATTTTTTCCTGACACTGCTGGGGCTGGCCGTTTTCCCGCTGCTCTACCTGTGGCGCAGGAGCGCTTTTGAGCGGACGCGCTGGGCCGAAAGCGACCACCCCAGCGATTCAGTCTCGGACAATGATGATGATTAGCCGCCTGGCGCTGCTGGCGCAAGTCTGCTTGGTGCTGCTGTTCGCCTACGCGCAATACCACGGCATGAGCTTTCTGGGGTCGGACGAGGAGCGGGCACCGCCGGGCAGCTCGCGCAGTTCATTTCACAAATAAGCCGCCCCGGCGCGGCCCACACATAACCCCAACCGGAGAATCCCCGCGTGGAAATGATTAAGCTTGAATGGGTGTTGAACTCCCTGGTCTTCTCGCTGCTCGGCGTCGTCGTGTTTTGGGTCAGCTTCATCGTCATCGACAAGCTGACGCCTTACGACTTGTGGGGGGAGATCGTCGAGAAGAAAAACCAAGCGCTGGCGATGGTCGTCGCCGCGATGTGCCTAGGCATCGCCATCATCATCGCGGCGGCGGTGCATGGCTGAGGCCACTTAAGGTTCCGGCTCGGCCACCGCCGCCGCACCGGACAGCTTTGCAATATCCCAAGACGCGATAGCCCAGGCCAGAATCTCGGCCACCGGGGCGTCTACCAACTCGGCGGGCGGCGCTTGCCGCAACAGGGACAGCAGCGACAGCAGCACGGCGGCGGGGTCGCGCCCGTCCACCGGCGCCGCCAAATTCTGCTTGCTCAGCTTGACGCCGTGGCGGTCAACGATGACCGGCACATGGCAATAGGCCGGCGTGGGCAGGCCCAACAGGCGTTGCAGATGGATTTGCGGGGGCGTGGAGTCGAGCAGGTCGAAGCCGCGCAGCACTTCGGTGACGCCGGCGCGGGCGTCATCGACCACTGTCGCCAGATGATAGGCGTAGATGCCGTCGCGGCGGAACACGATGAAATCGCCCTGTTCCTCGGCCAGATTCCAGCGTTGCGGGCCTTGCAGCCGGTCTGTAATGCTGATCGTCGCGCCTGCGGCCATGACCCGCAGCGCATAAGGTTGGCTGGGATCGCAGCCGTTCAGGCGGCAGGTGCCAGGGTAGGGCGCGTGGCCGGTCGCGGCGCGGGGCAGGGCGGACAGGGTTTTGCGGGAGCAGGTGCAGCGGTACAGCAGTCCCTGCCGTTGCAAGGCTTGCAGGGCGTCATGATAGGCGTCGAAACATCGGCTTTGGAACACCAAAGGCCCATCCCAGAACAGCCCCAGGCGTTCCAATGTGCGCCGGATGCTGTCGCCGGCGCCCGGTGCCACCCTGGGCGTGTCGGCGTCGTCGATGCGCAGCAGCCACTCGCCCCGGCGGGAGCGGGCCTCCAGAAAACCGGCCAGCGCGGTGTACAGCGAACCCAAGTGCAAAGGGCCGGTCGGCGACGGCGCGAAACGGCCGCGGTAAATGTCCGGGCTAGGCGTTGGGCGGCGGTTCGCATTCAGGGGAGGGCGCCTGCGGCGGCGCTTCAGCCGATTTGCTTTTCCCTAATCTCGTCCAAAGTCTTGCAGTCTATGCACTGCGTGGCCGTGGGCCGGGCCTCCAGCCGACGCAGGCCAATCTCCACGCCGCAGGTCTCGCAGAAGCCGTAGTCGCCGCGCTCCAGGTTCTCTATCGCCTCCTCGATCTTCTTGATCAGCTTGCGCTCACGGTCGCGGGTGCGCAACTCCAGGCTGAACTCCGACTCTTGGGTGGCGCGGTCGTTGGGGTCCGGGAAATTGGCCGCTTCGTCCTGCATGTGATGCACTGTGCGGTCCACCTCGCGCATCAGCTCCCCCTTCCAGTGCTGCAATATGCGGCGGAAATGTTCAACCTGCTCCTCGTTCATGTATTCTTCGCCTTCCGTGACCTCGTAAGGCGTGAAGCTGAAAGGCGTGATATGGGGTTCGCTTGCTTTAGCGTTGGACATCCGCTGGCTCCTAAACCGTTAGGGTGGGTAAAAATCGCGTATTGATAGCAGAAAGCGGCGGGCATCGCAACTTCAAGGATGCCCGGCACGCTGAAGCGGTGGCAGTTCTTCAGCCGGTTGACTGGGGGCTGGCTCTCGCTAAACCACTTTGAGTTGGCGTCGCGGCTGTGGGAGACAGTCCCTAAGCAGCGACCCTCGGCGGGGGCTTTCGGGCAAAGCCAGGCGGATCTGCATCGGCGCTTTACCTATGCCTCGCCCTACCCAGGCTTGCCGCAGGCATGGCTAGGACTGCTGCGTTCGCGGCATGGGTGAGCTGGCTTTGAGGCGGGAAAGCTGTGGTAAACTAGTGCGGTTGGCGGTAAACCCCGATGCGCCGGCTGACGTCCTGAATTCATTCGAAAAACTTTAGGCACCCTCCCAATCCATGATTAGCCGAATGCCTGCTTCTGCGACTGCTTAAGCAGGAAGTAAAGGGTTTGTCAAGAAGCTTTTGCCAAGCTGCGATATCTAAACTAACGCCTATCCGGAGTTCCCGTGTGAAACTAGCCAATAGATTGTTTGTGAGTTTAATAGTGCCTTGCGCCATCTCACTGAACGGGTGTTCATCGGTGCCCTATGCCCCCAATATCGAACCCCTGTCGGACTTTACCTCAATTATCGGCCCAGGCGACAGCCTTGAGATGTTTGTCTGGGGTAACCCAGAAATTTCACGCAGTGTCGCGGTTAGGCCGGACGGCAAGATATCCTTCCCGCTGGTGGAGGAACTGCCGGCATCGGGAAAAACATCCTACCAACTGGCGCGCGAGATTGAAAAGGAATTGGCGAAATATATTCGAGATCCGCTCGTGACCGTTATCCTCGGCGCCGGACTAGGCCCCTACACCGAACAAATACGGGTGATCGGCCAAGCGACAAAGCCGCAGGCTGTGGCCTACAAGGAAAACATGACCTTGCTCGACCTGATGATCCAAGTGGGGGGGCTAGGCCAATATGCGGCGGGAAACCGCGCAAGCATCATCCGCAATGTCAACGGGATCCAGCAGGAGTTTCGAGTCCGCATTGAGGATTTGATTGAGGATGCGGACATATCCGCCAACATCAATGTATTGCCGGGAGATATTTTGATTATCCCGGAATCCTACTTGTAATTTAGGAGAGCCATATGCAAGGATTCATGGGGGAACTCCTCCACTATGTGCAGAATGCAGCGCGCTTTAAGTGGGCTTCCCTAGCTTTGGCGTGGGTGATGTGCTTGGCAGGATGGACTTACGTTTCGCAGATGCCAGATGTCTATACCGCGTCAACCCGCGTGCATGTTGACACCCGTTCAATTTTGCGGCCTTTGCTGGGGGGCATGACAATTCAACCAGACATATCATCGCAAATTCGCTTGATGACTAGGCTTATTTTCAGCAGGCCAAACCTCGAAAAAATAGCCAGAATGACAGATTTGGACTTAGCTGTAAAAGACGAAAAAGGGATGGAAAAACTAATAAAAAGCATCCAGGATTCGCTTAAAATTGAAGGTGGAGAAAACAATCTCTTCACTATTGGCTACACCGATCCAGATGCGAAGACTGCAAAAAAAGTCACACAAGCCGTGCTAACACTTTTTGTTGAGGAAAGCTTGGGCGAAACCCGGCAAGACTCGGATTCCGCGCAGCGGTTTTTGGAGCAGCAAATCAAAGAACATGAACAGCGGCTACTTGCCGCCGAGCATGCCCGGGAAGAGTTTAAGCGGGCCAACTACGGGCTTATGGACAGTGGCAAAGACCTATATTCGCAATTAAGCCAATTGGTCACGCAAAAAGAAGAGGCCAAGCTTCAGGTTCAAGAAGCCATAGAGCGGCGTGATCAGATCCAACGCCAACTCGACAGCGAAGAACCCATGATACCGCGGATGGAAGGCGAAGCCGCAGCGGTGGCATCCAGCCCCATAGAGATGCGCATACAGTCGTTGCGTTCAATGCTGGACGAGAGGCTATTGAAATTCACTGACAACCATCCGGAAGTGGTCAGGCTGAAAAAAAGTATCGCTGACCTCGAAAAGCAAAGGCAAGCCGAAATTTCAGCGGCCACCAGTCAAACCGGCGACAATACCCCAGCCCCACAAAAAAACATGGAGGCGAACCCTGTTTACCAGCAAATGAAAATTGCCTTGGGCGAAGCGGAAGCCAACATCGCTTCTTTGACGGCACGGGAAAATGCGTATGATGGCAAGATCGAGTTGCTGAAACAACAAATGGATGATCGGCTGCGGATAGAAACTCAGCTGCAGGGCTTCAACAGGGATTATGACACCGTCAAAGCAAATTATAATGAGCTATTGAAAAAACGAGAGACAGCGAGAATGTCGGGGACTGTAGAGCAAACGACTGACGCGGTCAAGTTCAAGATAGTCGATCCACCGCAAGTGCCTTCAAAGCCTTCCGCGCCTAACCGGATAATGGCGTCAAGCATTGTGCTGCTGGGTTCCCTACTCGTGGGCATGGGGAGCGCGGTTGTACTGTCGATGTTTAAACCTAGTTTCGGCACTATCCAGGGGCTGCGGGATGGTACTGGACTAGTCGTTTTGGGTGGCATATCAATGAACTGGATTCCTGAAGTCAGGAGAGCTAAGCGAATTTCCTTTTTGCGCTTTTTGAGCGCGTTTGCTTCGCTGCTAATAGTATATGTTGGTGTGATATTGCTAGAGGTTAAAGGCATCAACTTGCGCCATCTTCCCATCTGAATATCCGATCCGGTATTGACTCCATGACAATTTTAAAAAACTCCCTGGAAGCCACGAAAGAAGAGCGGGCAATGGAAAGAAGGGGGGTGGATCGGGCGAGTGGGGGCGACGGGATCCAGGCTACGCAAGATCTGGCAGCAGCCGTTCCTCCATTGCCCGAAGCTTTCGCCAGTGCCCCGGCACCACCAGAGAAAACCCGGAATTTCCTAACCATCGACTGGGCCGCAATGCAGGTCAACGGGATGCTGACGCCAGAAATGGCGCGGAGCCAGATGGCCGAGGAATACCGGCTGATTAAGCGCCCGCTGCTGATGAACGCTTTTCCCGACGGCGACAACGGCATCGAGCATGCCAACTTGATTTTGGTCACCAGCAGCGTTCCGGGCGAAGGCAAGACCTTCACCGCCGCCAATTTGGCGCTCAGCATTGCCATGGAGCGCGACAAATGGGTTTTGCTGGTCGATGCCGACGTCGCCAAGCCTTCAATATCAAAACTCCTCGGAATCCGCCCCCAAGCGGGCCTCATCGATTTGCTGATCGGTTCCGGCCTAAAGCTGTCGGACACGCTGGTCAAAACCGACATCCCCAACTTTTCGATTTTGCCGGCGGGCACCCTGCATCAATATTCAACGGAACTCCTAGCCAGTGACGCCATGAAGCGTTTGGCCAAGGAGTTGTCAGCGCGCTACCCTGACAGGATAGTCATCTTTGATTCACCGCCCTTGCTTGCCGCGACGCAAGCGCCGGTGCTGGCCAATCTAGTCGGGCAAGTCGTTCTGGTGGTTGAGTCAGAGGTGACCCCGCAATACATTGTGCGGGAATCTGTCTCCAAACTGGAAAACTGCAAAGTCGTCGGGTGTGTCTTGAATAAGACCAAAAAGGGATTTGGGTTCACTTACTATGGCCTGGGCTACGGCTACGGCTACGGCTATTATGGGCAGGCACAAAGGCCAGGCTAACTTTGTGTCGCTACACAGAAGCGGACATATCTGCGTAGGCATCTTTTTGGTGACTGGCGCTTCGCCATCAGCATCCGCGAAGCTGCTGGATTTTCAGATACAGCCTTCCTTGTCAGTTAGCCAGACCTACTCGGACAATTTTAGGGTTCAATCATCTGCGCAATCGACTCAAAACTCTGGTGGATTCGTTACGGACTTGGCACCGACACTGAACATGTCTAGGGACAGTTCCCGGTCTCACTTTAGCTTGAACGCAAGGCTACAGTATTTGTATTATGAAGGTGTCGGCATTGACCCTAGGCTGTTTCCGCAGCTGCAAATGACCTCAAAAACAGAGATTTTTGACAATTCGGTCTACATTGATTCGACCAGCACTATTTCGCAGGGCAATCTTGGCGGAATAGGAGGCGTCACTCCGACAAATGCCGTGCTCTCGAATGCTGTCAATGACACAACCTATAGGACATTTAGGATTAGCCCTTACTGGCTTCCCCACTTTGGCGGCTATGCGGATGGCGAAATAAGGTTTGGCTATTACAGCTTTAGCAACAGCAATTCTGGCTCTAACACTACAACCACAGCGAACGGCGTCGGCAATTTTAGCGCAGATTCGTTCCAAGAATCTGTGTATTTGCGCAGTGGCAGAAAATTCGATTCGTCTGGCTTGAGTTGGAGGCTTAGTTTAAGCAACCAAGACCAGAAAACAACCGCATCAAACGTAGCGTCTACCCTTGGCAACGTGCGATTCACATCGACTAATGGGGAAATAAGTTACCGCTTGATTGATGACGTAAGCACATTTGTCCAGCTAGGCTATTATGACAATAGTTATCCCGGAAATGTCAAACCCAATAATGGGCTTTATATTACCCCAGGCTTGTCTTGGACGCCTAGTCCAAACTTTAGCTTAGCCGCAGGTTATGGCCTGAACGCCTATTTTAGCAACTTGGTATGGCGTCCCAGCAACCGCACGACATTTAGCCTCAATTACCGAAATAGCCAAGTGGGTGGCAGTAACTGTGGAAACCAGATATCCGGGATCGGAGGCGGGGGCAATTCCTTAAGCGGTGCGGCGTGTCCCGCCGCTTCAGGTGCAGCCTTGGGCGGGGCGTCTGCGTCGGCCTCGACGCAACAGGGACTGGGCTACGCCACAGGTGCCCTAGGGGCTGCGAATGCGGGGTCATCGTGGAATGGAAGCTTGCATCACCAGACTCGAAGCACCTTTTGGACTGCGACCTATAGCACCGTGACCACGACCATACAGCAGGCGTTGGTCAACCAGCCAACATTCACCACGCCTACGGATTTGAGCGGAAATGCGATTGGTGATGCGACCGCCAACAACACTGCCGTGGGTTTAGGCAACAGCAACAACGTTTTTGTTAGCAAGCGCTTTCAAATCACCGCAACTTGGCAGTTGCCGATACACCAATTTATGCTTAGTGGGTATCAGAATGACATTTCGTACCTTTCCGCAGCGGGCCACGACCAGAATACTTTGGGCGTGAACGCAACGTGGAATTGGCGGCTTACGCCACGCATGAACTTGTCTACACACGGGCTATGGCAGTCTGCTGACTTTCAAGGAGCTGGTAGTAGCAGCTCAGATTTTCTCTCAGCGTCAGTAACCTTAACCCGCCAATTTTCCTCCTTCTCAAGTGGCTCAATAATCTATAGCCATTTCCAGACGCTATCCGGTAACACAAATAACGTAAATTCTTTTTTTGGAGTTGGTGGTCTTGATTCCAACAGTGTGACAGCAAGATTCACCGTCAATTTTTGAGTGGGTTCGTGGATTCGATCTTGACGCATGTCCACAGCCGGGCATGTCAAACGGCGCAGCACTAGGATATACACATGAAGTCCGCAGCAACGAGTTTACAACAGGCCACGGCTTTGCCGACGGTTGACGGCGTGGTGAACGCCATGACAGTGGATGTTGAAGACTATTTCCAGGTTTCAGCCTTTGAGCGCCACATACCACGCGCCGAATGGGATCGGTTGCCTTGCCGAGTCGAGCGCAACACGGATCGCATACTGGGCTTGTTTGCGGAAAACGGGGCTAAGTCCACTTTTTTCACTTTGGGCTGGGTGGCCGAGCGTTACCCGGGCTTGATACGCCGAATTGTCGCGGGCGGACACGAACTAGCTTGCCATGGCTACTCCCATGTGCGCGCCAACACGCAAACGCCCATGGCGTTTCGTGAGGATGTGGCAAAAGCCAAATCCTTGCTTGAGGATGCCGGGGGGGTGCGCATGAAAGGCTACCGGGCGGCCAGCTACTCAATAGGCGCCGGCAACCTTTGGGCTTTGGAGGTGCTTGAAGAATTGGGTTTTGATTACAGTTCCAGCATTTACCCGGTGCGGCATGACTTGTATGGCATGCCAGAAGCGCAGCGGTTTGCCTTCCGCCCCGAAAACGCACCTGGACTGGTGGAGATCCCGGTGAGCACGGTGGTTTTTTTCGGCAAAAACTTTCCCTGTGGGGGCGGCGGATTTTTTAGGCTTTTCCCTTATGCCTTGTCGCGTTGGGCCATTCGCCGGGTTAACCGTTTAGAGGGTCAAGCCAGCGTGTTTTATTTTCACCCTTGGGAAATCGATCCTGAACAGCCTAGGCAGGGCAACATAAGCTTAAAAACCCGCTTCCGGCACTATTTAAACCTGTCCCGCATGGAGTCCCGCTTGGCCAAATTGCTGCGGGACTTTCGCTGGGACACCATGGAAAAAGTTTTTTTGGAAAACACTAACCGCACTAATTTCTAATGGAAATAAAAGTTTTAGACGACAAAAACGCGCAGCGCTGGGATGCATTTGTCGTTTCCCGGCCCGATGCGACTTTCTTCCATAAGTCAGGCTGGCGTGAAGTCATCGAAAATGCGTTAGGCCATCCGTCGCACTACCTTTACGCGCAGGAAAACGGCGAAATAACCGGGGTTTTGCCTTTGGCGCACGTCAACAGCGCCTTGTTTGGCAACGCCTTGGTTTCCACCCCTTTCTGCGTCTACGGCGGGATTGTCTCGGCTGACGAGGCGGCACGCGCAGCATTAGACAGTGCTGCCTGCGGTCTGGCCCGCGAGCTGAATGTCGATCACTTGGAGTTGCGCAATATTCTGCCTAGCGCGGCAGGACGGCCTGTCAAGGACCTTTATGTGACCTTCCGTAGGGAATTGGATTCCGACCCTGAGAAAAATCTTTTGGCGATTCCCCGCAAGCAGCGTGCTGTGATCAGAAAAGGGATAGCCGCCGGCCTGACCGGCGTGGTAGATGCCACAATAGACCGGTTTTACCACACTTATGCGGAGAGTGTGCGCAATCTGGGCACACCTGTTTTCGGCAAAAATTTGTTCCGCGCCTTGCGCGATGTTTTTGGTGACGCTTGCGAAATTCTCACGGTCGAGCATGAGGGCCGTGCGGTGGCCAGTGTGATGAGTTTTTATTTCCGTGACGAGGTATTGCCCTATTATGGTGGCGGGACGGCGGAAGCGCGGGAGCTATACGCCAACGACTTCATGTATTGGGAAGTGATGAGGCGGTCCGTAGGCCGGGGCGTGCGGGTATTCGACTATGGGCGCAGTAAAATTGGCACAGGTTCATACCGCTTCAAAACCCACTGGGGCTTTGAACCCCAGCCACTGCATTACGAATACGAGTTGGTGAAGTCCAAGCAGGTGCCGGACATCAATCCCCTCAACCCAAAATACCGTTTGTTCATCGCCGCATGGAAGCGGTTGCCGATGCCGTTGAGCAAGCTTATCGGGCCGGTTCTTGCCCGCAACCTAGGCTGACCGCCCCGTCCCGCCGCCAGAGGCTATGAAAGAATTACTGTTTCTAGTCCACCGGATACCTTATCCACCCAACAAGGGCGACAAAATCCGCTCTTACCATATTCTCAAACACTTGAGCAAATTCTTTCGTGTGCATGTGGGCGCTTTTGTCGATGACCCCGATGATTGGCGATACGCGGGCGAACTCGGCCCGCTGTGCGGCGAGCTGAAGCTATTGCCTTTGCCACCCGTGTTATCCAAATTGCGTTCGTTGGCAGGGTTGCTGACTGGAGAGGCACTGACTTTGCCGTATTACCGCAACAGGGAAATGGGCGCTTGGGTGGACGCCATCGTGCGCGAGCGGCCTTTGGCCGGCATATTGGTGTTTTCCTCGGCCATGTCGCAATACGTGCGCGGCGTGGAAAGCCTGCCGCGGGTTATCGACTTTGTGGACGTGGATTCGGACAAGTGGCGCCAATACGCGGAGCACAAAGCCTGGCCGATGAGCTGGATCTATCGCCGCGAGTCGCGCTGCCTGTTGCAGTTCGACCGGGCCATCGCCCACTGCTTTGACCAGTCTTTGTTTGTGTCGGAGGACGAATCCGCGTTATTCCGCAGGCTGGCACCGGAATGCGCGCACGCAGTTTTCACCTTGGAGAATGGCGTGGACACAGAATATTTTGACGGTGGCCGACACTACGCCAACCCATACCCTCCTGGTTCTGAAGTGTTGGTTTTCACCGGCGCGATGGACTATTGGGCCAATGTGGACGCGGTGGTGTGGATGGCCAAGCATATTTTCCCGGAAGTGTTGCGGCAACGACCGGCTGCCCAGTTTTATATTGTGGGTTCCAGGCCAAATGCCGAGGCTTTGGCCTTGGCCGACGGGGCTGGGGTTGTGGTCACTGGCGCGGTTGAGGATATCAGGCCATATTTGGCCCACGCCCGGTTGGCTCTGGCACCAATGCGTATTGCGCGGGGTGTCCAGAATAAGGTTTTGGAGGCCATGGCGATGGGCAAAAGCCTGCTGGCTACGCCTGCCGCCATTGAAGGTATCGAGATTAGCGGGCAACTCGACATAAAGATTGCTGATGCCCCAGACGCTTGGGCAGAACTCATCTGCGACGCCCTAGGCAATATGTCTTTGTCGGCATATTCCCTGCGCAACAGGGAATTTGTGATGCGCCGCTATGGCTGGGATCATAACTTGCAGAAACTAGACCAGCTTTGGGAGTGCGCATGATATCGCTGCAAATGAAGGGTTATATCTCTCCACTGTCTTCACCGTGGGGACGTGCATCCGGATTGGCTATTTTTTCGGTGTTGGCGCTGCTGTCAATTTATTATGAGACAGTAGGGTCTTTGGTGAGAATTTGGTATAGATCCGAAACCTATGCCCACTGCTTCTTGATTTTTCCGATCAGCGGCTATCTGATATGGCGGCGGCGCTTTAAGCTGTCCGAATTGGCTCCCGTCGGTGATTTACGCCCGCTACTGATCCTGCCTGTTCTAGGACTCCTCTGGCTGCTGGCAAACTTGACTGGCATTATTGTCTTGCAGCAGTATGCGATGGTGGCGATGATCCCCGTTTTGCTGTGGGCGGTTTTAGGCTGGGAGGCGGTTTCTGAAATCGCTTTCCCGCTGGGTTTTTTGTTGTTCAGCGTGCCGTTCGGCGAAGTCTTGGTGCCTAAGCTGATCAACTTTACCGCAGATTTTGCAGTCGGCATGTTGAGGCTGACGGGTATTCCAGTTTACCGCGATGGCACTTATTTCAGCATTCCCAGCGGGGATTGGTCTGTGGTCGAGGCTTGTAGCGGGCTGCGCTATTTGATTGCTTCGATAACGCTGGGATGTCTGTTTGCGTATATTAATTATGTTTCGTGGCAGCGACGCCTTCTGTTTATTGTCTTGGCGACGATTGTGCCGGTCATTGCCAACGGACTGCGCGCCTATATGATTGTGATGATCGGGCATTTTAGCGGTATGACGCTGGCGGTCGGGGTAGACCATTTGATTTATGGCTGGGTTTTTTTTGGGCTAGTCATGGCATTGCTTTTTTGGCTAGGGGCCAAGTGGGCGGAAGAGCCGCAACCGGTCGCGCAAGTCCCTCATCCGGCGGCTCTCGACCTATTCCCACGGTCTGAGGGGAAAGTCATGGCGATTGCCGCCGCCGCCTTGCTGACCACCGCCATTTGGCCATTGCGCGTGGCCTACATCAACACTATCGCGGAGGAAAATTCTCTGGCGGTGGTGGAACTGCCGCCCGTAGCCCCGGCATCCCCTTGGCGGGCCTCGGAACCTACGGCGGATTGGCGACCGGGCTATGTCGGGGCCATTGCCCAGCAAACGGCCTTCTACACGGATGGGCGCAATTCGATAGTGGTGTTCTTGGAGTATTATCGCGGGCAAAAGCAAGGCCACGAGCTAGTCAACTCACAAAATCTTCTGGTCGCGCAAGACCCTCCGTCGCGCTGGAAAGTGCCTAGCGAAGCCCCCACGGTAATCAGCTTGGCAGGCCAACCGACCGAGGTATTGCAAGCAACCGTAAAATCACCCCAGCAAGAGTTTTTGGCGTGGCGCTGGTATTGGGTGGACGGTGGATATACTTCGAGCGACATGGCCGCAAAAGCCCTTGAGGCTGAAACCAAGCTGCTTGGCGACCTCACTCATGAGGCGGGCATCATTGTCGCGGTTGAAGTCACGCAGGACCAGGCATCGGCGAGGGCGGCACTGCAAAGCTTTGTGGACACGATGCTGCCCAGTATCGAACAAAGCCTAAAGGGCGCGTCCGGGGACGCCGCGCCATGAAGCAAAACCCACCTCTGATTGCCCATGTCATTTACCGGCTAGGCGTAGGCGGCTTGGAAAACGGTTTGGTCAATCTGATTAACCGCATACCGCCAGAACGTTACCGGCATGCGATCATCTGCCTAAAAGATTCAACGGACTTCAGCCGCCGCATCCAACGCGAAGATGTGCAAATCATCTGCTTGCACCGCAAGGACGGCCAGGACTTTGGCATGTTCGCCAAGCTGTATGCGCTGCTGCGCGAACTTAGGCCGGATATCGTGCATACCCGCAATTTAGCCGCATTGGAATGCCAGGTGCCGGCGTGGCTGGCGGGTGTCCGCTGTAGGATTCATGGCGAGCATGGCTGGGACGTGTCCGACCCCGGCGGGACAAACCGCAAGTACCAATGGCTGCGCCGGGCGCTGCGCCCCTGGGTGCGCCGCTGGATTCCGCTGTCGCGCCACACCGAGGCGTATCTGCTCGACAAGGTGGGCGTCCCCGCCGCCAAGATCCGGCGCATCTGCAATGGCGTCAACACGGATGTGTTTTTTCCGCCGGTTGACTGGAAGCCCGGCATCGCCGGCTGCCCTTTCCCCGATCCGCGCCAACTGACGCTGTTGGGGACGGTGGGCCGGATGCACGGGGTGAAAGACCAAATGACGCTGGCGCGGGCGTTCATCGAGCTGCTGCGCATCCGCCCTGCGGCTAGAGACACCGCGCGTCTGGTGCTGGTCGGCGAGGGGCCGTTGCGCGGGGAGGCCGCCGCCGAGCTGCGCGCGGCCGGCCTGGAGGATTTGGCTTGGCTTCCCGGCGAGCGCGGCGATGTGCCTGCCATCTTGCGCGGGCTGGACATTTTTGTCTTGCCGTCCATCGCGGAGGGCATTTCCAACGCCATTTTGGAGGCGATGGCAAGCGGGCTTCCGGTTGTCGCCACGGACGTGGGCGGCAACGCCGATTTGGTGGTGGACGGGGAAACCGGCCGCTTGCTGGAGGCCGGCAAACCGGCGGCGATGGCTGCGGTGTTGGCCGAATACCTCGACGACCCGGACAAAATCCGGGCGCATGGCGCGGCGGGCCTGCGGCGGGTGCTGGAGCGCTTTAGCCTGGACAGCATGGTCGGCCAATATTTGGCCGTGTACGACGAAATCCGACAGTAACTTACTTTGTAGAGAAGGCCAAGCCGATGTGCGGGATAGTGGGCATTTTCGACCTGCGGGAACAGCGTGAAATCGACTGCGGGCTGCTGGGGCGCATGAACGAAGCGCAGCACCACCGGGGGCCAAACGAGGGCGGCTTGCACACCGAGCCGGGCGTGGGATTGGGGCATCGGCGGCTGTCGATCATCGACCTGTCCAGCGGCCAGCAGCCTTTGTTCAACCAAGACCAGACCGTGGTCGTCACCTACAACGGCGAAATCTATAACTTCAATTCTATCCGCGCCGAGCTGGAGGCGCTGGGCTATCCGTTCAAGACCCATTGCGACACCGAAGTCATTGTCTACGCCTGGGAAGCCTGGGGGGAGGCATGCGTGGACCGCTTCCGTGGCATGTTCGCCTTCGCGGTGTGGGATCGCCCGCGCGAAACCCTGTTTTTGGCCCGCGACCGGATGGGCGTCAAGCCGCTGTATTACGCGGTGTTGCCCGACGGCCAGTTCATTTTTGGTTCGGAACTGAAGGCACTGCGCCAGCACCCTGGCATGCCTCGGCAAATCGACCCCACCGCCGTCGAAGAGTATTTCGCCTATGGCTATGTCCCCGACCCCAAGACCATTTACAAGGGTGTCCACAAACTGCCGCCCGGCTACCGGCTGACCCTGCGCCGTGGCGAGCCGGTGCCGCCGCCCGCGCGCTATTGGGATGTGCCGTTCGCGGTCGATGCGTCCATTGGCGAAGCCCAGGCCGAAGAAGAAATGTTGGCCCGGCTGCGCGAGGCGGTGGACATCCGGCTGGTGGCCGATGTGCCGCTGGGGGCGTTCCTGTCCGGCGGCGTGGACTCCAGCGCGGTGGTGGCGATGATGGCCGGGCTGTCGCCCGATCCGGTCAATACCTGTTCGATCTCCTTCGGCGACCCGCGCTTCAACGAGGCCCGCTACGCCCGGCAGGTGGCGGAGCGCTACCACACCCGCCACCGCGTCGAGCAGGTCGATCCGCACGAGTTTTCGCTGGTGGACAAGCTGGCCGGCTTGTACGACGAGCCTTACGCCGACAGTTCGGCCTTGCCGACGTACCGGGTGTGCGAACTGGCGCGCAAGGAAGTCATTGTCGCCCTGTCGGGGGACGGCGGCGACGAAAACCTGGCCGGCTACCGCCGCTACCTGTGGCATTCCTACGAGGAGCGGGTCAGGGCCCGATTGCCCGCCGGCCTGCGCAAGCCGCTGTTCGGCTTTTTGGGCCGGGTTTACCCCAAGGCCGACTGGGCGCCCAAAGTCTTGCGCGCCAAGACGACGTTCCAGGCTTTGTCTTGGGATTCCGTGGAGGGCTATTTCCATGGCGTGTCGGTGTTGTCCGACGGCCTGCGCGGGAAAGTTTTCAGCGACGCGATGAAGCGCGACTTGCAGGGCTACCACGCCATCGAGGTGATGCGCGGCCACGCCGCCCAGTCGCCCACGCAGCATCCGCTGTCTTTGGTGCAATATCTGGACATGAAAACCTACCTGCCCGGCGATATTCTCACCAAAGTGGATCGCGCCAGCATGGCGCATGCGCTGGAAGTCCGCGTCCCGCTGCTCGACCACCAACTGGTGGAATGGGCGTCCAGCCTGCCGCCGGATTTGAAGCTGCGCGGCAAAGAAGGCAAATACGTCCTCAAGAAGGCGATGGCGCCGTACCTGTCCGACGACATCCTGTATCGGCGCAAGATGGGGTTTTCCGTGCCGTTGGCGGAATGGTTCCGTGGCGAGTTGAAGGACAGGGTGCGCGAGGCGGTGCTAAGCCCGGTGATGGCGGATTCCGGGCTGTTCAACATGAAGTTTCTGGCGACGATGCTCGACCAGCACCAATCCGGCCTCAGCGACTACAGTTCCAGCCTATGGTCGCTGCTGATGTACGAATCCTTCCTCAGGCTCGATGCCTCGAATTAAGGCCGCCACCTAGCGAATGCCATGGCCATGCGCATACTCCACATACTCGACCATTCCCTGCCGCTGCACAGCGGATACACCTTCCGCACCTGCGCGATACTGCGGCAGCAGCAGGCCATGGGCTGGGAAACCTTCCACGTCACCTCGGCCAAGCAGCAGCAGGCGGAGGCCTTGCTGGAAACCTTCGACGGGCTGGCGTTTTACCGGACGCCGCCGCCCTCAGGCTGGACGGCCGGACTGCCGGTGCTGAACCAAATCGCCATAACCGACAGTCTGGCCCGGCGTCTGGACGAAATAATCGGAACCGTGCGCCCGGACATCCTCCACGCGCACTCGCCGGCCTTGAACGGCATTGCCGCGCTGCGGGCCGGCCGCAAGCACGGCCTGCCGGTGGTCTACGAATGCCGCGCGTTTTGGGAAGACGCGGCGGTGGACCACGGCACTAGCCGCGCCGGGGGCTTGCGCTACCGGGCCACGCGTTGGCTTGAAACCTATGTCTTTCGCCATGCGCAGGCGGTCACGACGATTTGCGAGGGATTGCGCCAAGACATTGTCCGACGCGGCATACCGGCGGAAAAAGTGACTGTGATACCCAATGCAGTCGATATCGCCAAGTTTCGCCTAGGCGGCGCGGCGGATGGCGAACTGCGGCAAGCCTTGGGTTTGTCCGGCAAAACCGTCCTCGGTTTCGTCGGTTCGTTTTATGCCTATGAAGGTCTGCCGCTGCTGTTGCGGGTCTTGCCGACGGTGCTGCGCCGGCAGCCCGACACGCGGCTGCTGCTGGTCGGCGGTGGGCCACAGGAACAACACCTCAAAGACGAGGCGGAACGCTTAGGCGTGGGCGGCAGCGTGATCTTCGCGGGCCGGGTCCCCCATCAGCAGGTGCAAGACTATTATGCGCAGATCGACCTGCTGGTCTATCCCAGGCAAAGGATGCGCCTGACCGACCTCGTCACGCCGCTTAAGCCTTTGGAGGCGATGGCGCAGGGACTGCTGGTGGCGGCCTCCAATGTCGGCGGCCACCGAGAATTGATCGAAGACGGCAAAAACGGCATTCTGTTCCAACCCGACGACCCCGTGGATTTGGCCGACAAAATCCTCGCCCTGCTGGAACGCCGGGAGCAATGGCCCGCGTTGCGGGCGGCGGGGCGGAAATTCGTCGAAGAAGAACGCAACTGGTCGGCCAGCGTGGCGCGTTACGCCGCTGTCTATGCGCCGCTGGTATCTGCCGCAGGCCGGCCCGCATGAGCCGCCCGCTGCGCATTCTATTGTTTTCCACGCTCTACCCAAGCTCGGCCCGGCCTGGGCATGGCGTGTTTGTCGAAACGCGCCTGCGCCATTTGCTGTCTTCCGGCGAAGTGGAGGCGCGGGTGGTCGCGCCGGTGCCGTGGTTTCCGCTGACCCACCCGCGTTTCGGCGAATGGGCGCAGATCGCCAAGACCCCGGCCCGCGAGACTTGGCACGGGCTTGCCGTCAAACACCCGCGCTATCCGTTGCCGCCGAAAATCGGCATGAACCCGGCGCCGTTCCTGCTTGCCGCCTTTGCCCTGCCGACCATCCGCCGCCTGCGTCGGGAGTTCGATTTCGACCTGATCGACGCCCACTACTACTATCCGGACGGCGTCGCCGCCGCGCTGCTCGCCCGTAGCCTCGACGTCCCGTTTGTGGTGACGGCCCGTGGCACAGACCTGAACCTGATTCCGCAATATCCGCTGCCCCGCCGATTGATCCGCTGGGCCGCCGGCCAAGCCGCCGGCTCCATCGGCGTGTGCCGCGCGCTGACCGACAGCCTGCGGGACTTGGGCGCCGACCCCGCCAAGCTGCACGTCATGCGCAACGGCGTCGATCTGCGCCTGTTCCACCCGTCCGACCCGTCCGCGGCGCGAGCGGAATTGGGGCTGGCGGAAGGGCGCTGGCTGGTTTCCGTCGGCTGGCTGGTCGAGCGCAAAGGCCACGACATCGCCATCAAAGCCCTGCCGCTATTGCCGGACGATGTACGGCTGGCCGTCATCGGCGAAGGCGCCTTGCGCACGGAACTGGAAAAACTGGCGGCCGGCTTAGGCTTGCAAGACCGCGTGCGGTTTGTCGGCGCTATCCCGCAAGGCACGCTGCGGCTGTGGTATGCCGCCGCCGACGCCCTGGTGCTGTGTTCAAGCCGCGAGGGCTGGGCCAATGTGCTGCTTGAGTCCATGGCCTGCGGCACGCCGGTGGTGGCGACCTCGATTTGGGGGACGCCCGAAGTGGTGCAAAACCGCACGGCCGGGCGGCTAATGGCCGAACGCACGCCGACGGCCTTGGCGGACGCGGTGGCCGACCTGTTCGCCGATTACCCGCCACGCACCGACGTGCGCGCCTACGCCGAACAATTCGGCTGGGAAGAGACCACGCAAGCGCAATTGGCCCTATTTCGCAGAGTATTGGCCTACCATCGGCAATCCTCCTGCTTTTGACCCGTGCCGTCCGACAACGCGGGGATTCAAATTAAGCCCCATACCACTGACCCACAACTTAAGGTGGCACATGCAAAAGCCAGACGACCCAGCTACTTTATCGGCAAACAAGAACGACGCGGTAGCCTCCATCAGAGAAGGTGCCGTAGATTCCTCCAACCATCACGCATTCATCTCCTATTACGAGGAGCAAAGCCAGCAGGCGAATGTCATTGAGGGTTTCGAGCGTGTGCAAAAAGTATTGTCGAGGTTTTACTTCGCGCACATAGACGGCAACTCCGACGAGGCTGGCCTGAAAGTCATCGATATCGGCTGCGGCGCAGGCACGCAGGCTATCGTCTGGGCGCGCAAGGGCTATCAAGTGTCCGCCGTGGATGTCTCGGAAAGGCTCATCGACGTCGCCAAAGAACGTGCGGCAAAAGTGGGCGTGGCGGTGGACTTTAAGGTGGGGAGTGCCTCCCGCCTGCCGTTTGCGGCAGAGAGCATGGACATCTGCCTGATGCCCGAGTTGCTGGAGCATGTGCCGGACTGGTTGACCGCGCTGGAAGAATGCTCAAAGGTGTTAAAACCCGGCGGCATGCTGTTTGTCTCGACCAGCAATGCGCTTTGCCCAGTGCAAGATGAATATGCGCTGCCCATGTACAGTTGGTATCCCGGCTTCATTAAGCGGATTTGTGAACAGAAAGCCATCACCACTCACCGGCATTGGGTAAAATATGCGACATACCCGGCAGTCAATTGGTTCAGCAATCCCGGCCTTTCCAAGACACTATCGCAGATGGGCTTTACTTGCTATGACCGGTTCGACATGATGGACTTGTCCGGCAAACCGGCATGGGCAGCTTTTATCGTGCGGGATTTATTGCTGCGCTCGCAGTTGCTCAGGCACATGTCATATTTTTTCACAGGCGCAACTATTGTACTTGCAATTAAAAATGCGGCACCATAACAACTTGCTTGCCACACAATAGAAGGTAGACATGAGAGATTATGCTATTTTTGGTATTGTCATTGCCTGCTTTGTGGTATCGCTTAGAAAGCCTTATATTGGCTTTTTATGCTGGATCTGGTTAAGCATGATGACCCCGCACAAGCTGGCTTATGGCTTTGTCGTCGACATGCCGGTAGCGCAGATATGCATGATAGGCTTGCTAATCGGGACGCTTATTTATCGTGAAAAAGGCAATCCCTTTCAGCATGGCCTAGCAATTATGCAAATGTTGTTTTATTTATGGACAGCGGCTACTACTGCTTTGGCGATATTTCCTGAATCTTCTTGGGTGGGATTTGATAAGTTTTCAAGAATTATGCTTGGCATTTTTTTGTCTTACATATTGGTCGCTTCAATTGAAAAGCTAAAATGGCTGATGTGGGTTATTTACTTGTCTATAGGATATTACGGCATTAAAGGCGGACTGTTTACGTTGCGGACTGGCGGCGCTAATAGGGTATGGGGGCCGGACACCTCGTTTATTGCTGATAATAATGCATTGGCCTGCGCTTTGTTAATGATCATGCCGCTTGGATTTTATTTGATGACTATATCAACGGACAAACGCATCAATATGTTCCTGGTGGTTTCTTTGGGGTTAATCGGGGTTTCAGTGCTGGGATCAAATTCCCGTGGCGCGTTTGTTGGCTTGCTGGCGATGCTCTTGTTCTGGATGAGAAAAGTGCCCGGGAAGCAAAAAATCCTAGCTGCTTTGGTGGCGGTGTTTATCGGCTTCATCGCTGTCGCTTTCATGCCGGAAAGCTTCTGGAACAGAATGGACACGGTCAATACTTACGAGCAGGACGCATCGGCAATGGGGCGGATAAATGCATGGTGGTGCGCGTTCAACTTGGCCAAGGATCGACCATTTGGGGCAGGCTTTGACTATGCAAGCCGCTATGCTTTTTCGCTGTATGCGCCGAATCCTAATGATGTTCATACTGCGCACAGCATTTACTTTCAGGTGATCGGAGACCATGGGTTCATAGGTATATTTATGTTCCTCATTGTTTTGCTTTGGACATGGCTGCTGCTTGGCAAGATCATTAAAGATTCGCAGAAAGAAAAAGAACTGGCGTGGGCCAACCATTTGGCCCGCATGCTGCAATTGTCCCTTATTAGCTATATGACAGCCGGAGCTTTTTTAAGCCTGTCGTATTACGATTTATATTGGCAGATCAGCGCCATTGCTGTCATCTTGAACCGCCTGGTGCAAAATGAAAAGAAAGGCGCAACATTTGCCGCGCACCAAACTAGCCAGCCCAGCGATGCGACAAAAGGCCAACCTAAGCCGTTTGTCAAGCCGGTTGCGCCCGTGGGAGCAAACGCCGATACCACTCTTTAGGCAGAGGAGCGCCTCTAAAAACCGGGTTGCCCACAAATTCAAAAACCGTCCGTGCGCGGGATTTTGCCAAAATTCGGGGAATTTAACGGGGAATGTGGCAATTGGTTTATCGTGCCAAGAGCGGACGGGGTTCTGTCAGCTCACGGGCCGGAGGCCCGTGCTGTAAAGTAAACCGTCAGGCCAAGCTTTTTGCCTAGGCATTCCACCCAGGCAAAACACTTAGGACTCACCAGACTGCTGTCGCCTAAGCCTTGTTTTCGTCGCGCTCCGCCTGCAACCATTGCTCCAGCATCACTACGACCCAGATCATGACGCCATAGTAGCTTGGATGCTGCCTGTGCAGCCTGTGCATCTCATCAAGAAACTCTGGCCTTACAATGCCGCGCTTGGAGAAGGCAACGCTACTCTCGTGGGCAAGCTCCCGCAACGGCCCGTAGCTGTCCATCCACAGGCCGAATGGCAAGCCAAAGCCGTGCTTTTTTTTGGTCAATATCTCTGCGGGCAAAATGTTTTTTAGGGCTTGTTTGAAAAAGTATCGCAGCTTCATGCCGCGCAGCTTCATTGACACTGGAAGGCATTCAGCAAAATGCAGAAAGTCCAGATCGGAACCGACCGCCCACGCCTCGCCACCCGCGGCATCCACGCGCCGAACGACCTCGTTCACGTCGAGCATCCGATCGACCGCGAGGCGGCACGACGGCGCGCCGAAGGGCAACCCCGGTCCGGCGACGAGGTACGCGCCGAGCGCGACGAGCGCGACGGTCAGCGCGGTGAGCACGCGCGCGGAGCGTGGACGCGAGCGACGCAGGGTGGCCTCCCGGGAGCCGATGCGGGGATACTACCGACCATGCCAGACGGGTCCCGACCGCGGCGCCGCCCCCTCCTCCTCGTCGGCGCGCTGCTCCTGGGGCTCGTGGTCGTCGCGCCGGGGTACTCCGCGGAGGATCGCGGCGGTGATCGCCGGTTCACCGAGGGCTACGCGGATCGCACGCTCGCGGCGAGCGACCGACCCCCCGCATCACGGCCCACCGACTACCCGGATGCCGGCACGCTCCCCGACGACGTCCCGATCGACCACGTCATCTTCGTCATCAA
>JBJSYU010000119.1:0-3049 GCA_046089945.1 Candidatus Methylumidiphilus sp. | reverse complement strand
AACCAACTCATGGCTGTTTCGAGTGTTGAATAGGAAGTCCCCTTGCTGAGGCGAAAACTTGCTGACCTCTTCTGGCGTTGCATCGACGCAAGTGAAGTTGGAGAAATCAAAACGATTGTCTCGTGTGATATTGTTCATCTTCACGTAAGGCCAAGCTTTGTCTTCGCCTTGTTCGTGACTGTTTTTGGTAAGTCCTACGACGTTGCTATCAACTAGCTCCTCGAATTCTCTTTCCTCCCACCCCGGTCCGCGTTTGCTGAAAACGGATTGGAGGTAACTTTCAAAGAGTTCGCGGGCATTGCGGAGGTTCTTTTCGGCGTTGGCTTTGGCGGTACTGATGCCGTCAAACGCTTCGTCGAGGATGGCGACGATGCGTTGCTGTTCGGGGAGTGGAGGAAATGGAATCTCGACCGTCTTGACTAAGCCAATATTCAGATTTCTGACTGTACTACCAGCCGCCAACCGATCAAATTGACTGAATACTAAATCAGAACCAAGAACGTAATACAAATAATCTGGATCAACTTGGGGCTTACGCAACACGAGCCATCCGTCATGAATGCAGCCTTGTGTCTTCATGATATAAGGCCGACCAAAGCTCATTGAATTGGATAGTATGAAGTCACCTTCATAAACCATGCGTGACCGTTTTGCGCCTTCGGGTTTAATTCGTTCCTCAGTTTTTGTAATGTATTTGGTGATGTTTTTAGTGTCACCAATTTTGATCCAATTAATTCCATCGGGGTCATTCGTCAGAAAACTATCTATTGGGCGTGGCGATCCACCGCGTTCAATATCGCAGATTTCGCCTAGCTTCTTTCTTTGCCATACAGTCATCATAGCAATGCCTCCCCATCCGTTCGTCCTGAGTCGTGAGCTTGTCGAACATTTGTGATATTTTTCATAAGTCGGACATATTTAGGATGGCAATGAGTCCAATGCGCCATATAAGTCCTATATGACAGACATCCTCCGACAGGCTTGCCCCGTGAGATATTTTTCATGAGTTGGACATATTTAGGATGGTGATGAGTCCAATAGGTCATATAAGTCCTATATGACAGGCATCCTCCGGCAGACTCGTCCCGTGAGATATTTTTCATGAGTCGAATATATTAGGCTCGCAATGAGTCCAATGCACCCTATAAACCCTACCCAGTTTATGAGCGACAAATGACCTATCAGCCCAATAAGACCGATTCAGATTGTTAGCCATAGACTCTAATTTCATAAAACAAGCCCTCCCTCATTTCAACTTATTGCGAACCTGCAACCGTGCGCGGGTCATTCGTTCGCGCAAGCCGCCTTGTTGCAGAAAATCCTTTTCCAATCGCCTGATTTGCTGATCCAATAAGAAATTGGTTTGATGGATTAGGCATAAGGCAATATTGGCGACCACTTCGGCAGGGCGGGTTTCCACAAAAGCTCGGTAGGTCTCGTAGGTCGAATGGGGCTTATGACCCAATTTCCTGACATACTGAGCTTCCCTGGAATCCTTATCCCAAATGACCAAATCCCTCACCCGCAAAAAGTCGCGGTAATCCTCCAATAGCTCTTCCAAGCTGGCCCGCGCCACATTAGTCAGCTTGATTTCCATTTCTTTGGAGGTTCCAGACGCCATGCTTCCTTCCACAATGTTCTGTTTGCCGGAGCGGGCCGCTTGCACCATTTGGTCAATCGTGCGGTCTCCTTTGCGCAGAAAGCGTTGGCAAAACCGGAAGGTAAGATCATAAACAACCTCGGCTTTCTGGTATGAAAGCAACTCCCGGTAGTTGCCGTGGGGCGGGATGAAGCCTTGGGGAGAGTCAGTCATATTGAGCCCTTACAAATAGGTTTTATGAGTCTTATAGGTTGTATAAGAATAGGCCATATAAGTCGCATAAAAATAGGTCGTATAGGGCGCATAAAAATAGGTCGTATACGTCCTATACGACTCATATCAGCAACCCCCTGATCTTATCCAAAACCTCCGCACTCTCCGCATCCAAGGCTGCAATCTCGTCCATGATGTCCTGCGGGCTGCGGTGGGTGACGGCTTCGCCGCCATTGGGGTTTTTCACCGACAGGTCAAAACTGGTTTTGTCGATGTCGGCAATATCCACGCTCCATGACTTCGGCGAGTCGGCTTGGGTTTCGGCCAGTTCGACAAACTCGGCGAGGTCGGCGTCGTTCAGCGGATTGGTTTTGCCGAGGTTGCGGCCTGGGTCGAGTTGGTAATACCAAATCTTGCGCGTAGTCGTGCCTTTCTCGAAAAACAGCACCACGGTTTTCACGCCCGCGCCTTGGAATGTGCCGCCGGGGCAATCAAGGATGGTGTGCAGATTGCAGCTTTCCAGCAAGAGCTTGCGCAGGGACACCGAGGCGTTGTCGGTGTTGGACAGAAAAGTGTTTTTGATGACCACGCCCGCCCGGCCACCGGCCAACAGCATCTTGATGAAATGTTGCAGGAACAGGAAGGCGGTTTCGCCGGTGCGGATCGGGAAGTTTTGCTGCACTTCCTTGCGCTCCTTGCCGCCGAAAGGCGGATTGGCGAGGATCACATCCATGCGGTCGCGGTCTTGGATGTCGGCGAGATTTTCGGCCAGCGTGTTGGTGTGGACGATGTTCGGCGCTTCCAGCCCGTGCAGGATCATGTTCATGATGGCAATCACGTAGGCCAGCGATTTCTTTTCCTTGCCGTAGAAGGTGCGCTGTTGCAGGAATTGCAAATGGCCCGTGGTCAGGTTCGGCTGGGCTTTAAGATAGTCGAAGGCTTCGCACAAAAAGCCCGCCGAACCGCAAGCGCCGTCGTAAATGCGCTCGCTGATTCTGGGTTTGACCACGCGCACCATGGCGCGGATCAGCGGGCGCGGGGTGTAATACTCGCCGCCGTTGCGCCCGGCGTTGCCCATGTTTTTGATCTTGGCTTCGTAGAGGTGCGACAGTTCGTGCTTTTCGATTTGCGAGCGGAAGCGCAGTTCGTCGATGTGGCCGATGATCTCGCGCAGGTTGTAGCCGCTGCGGACCTTGTTCTTGATCTCGCCGAAGATCTCGCCGATCTTGTACTCGA
>JBJSYU010000118.1:0-4755 GCA_046089945.1 Candidatus Methylumidiphilus sp. | reverse complement strand
TTGGGCGCCAAACACGCCGATGTTTATTTCCTGCCGCTGGATACGCTGGCGGCGACACGCGGGCGCATCGCCGATTTGACGCGGCGGGCGGCACTGCGCGGGCGGACGCTGCGCTTTGGCCTGCAAGCCGATGTCGTGGCGCGGCACAGCGGCGAGGACGCCTGGAACGATTTGCGTGTGCGCTGGGACAAGGCGGCGGCGAAGACGGTGCCGATTTCCGCCACGGCCGGCGCCGCGCCGGGGCCGGATTTCGATGCCCTGGTTTTGGGGCCGAACCTGTGGGCAGGCTTTGGCCTTGTCCGCCCCGGCGCCCCGGCCGGCTTCGTCGGCAGCTATCAGGAGGTGGCGGCGCGGATTGGCGAATACGCCGAGGCCGGCGTCAGCACCTTTGCGCTGTCGGCCAATCCGCACTTGGAGGAGGCTTACCGCATTGGCGAGCAGTTGTTGCCTTTGCTGAAACGCCCGGCGGCGGCAGTCGGTGCGGCATAGGGATTGCGGCCCTTGGCGTGCAAGATTTATCTTGCACTTATTGTCAAGGGCTTGCGCCCTGCGCAAGATAAATCTTGCACTCCAGTTTTGGCTGGAGTTAATGGCTTTGAGGCTTTGGCACACCAACGCGGGCGCGGAAAACCCCGCACTTTTCGCACCCTCCATTGGGATAATCTCATCATGCCCGCTTTCCTTGAATCCATCGCCGCCTATCAAGGCTGGTTTTACTGGGCTTTACTGTCCGCTGTGTTCGCCGCGCTGACGGCGATTTTTGCCAAACTCGGCTTGGCCGGGGTCGATTCCGACCTTGCCACGCTGCTGCGCACCTTGGTCATTGTGCTGGTATTGGGCGGCTTGGTGGCCTTCATGGGGAAATGGACTAACCCGCTTACTCTCGCGCTGAAAACCTTGGGCTTTCTGGTTTTGTCCGGGCTGGCGACCGGGGCGTCGTGGGTGTGTTATTTCCGCGCATTGAGCGTGGGCGAGGCGTCCAAAGTCGCCCCGGTGGATAAGCTGAGCCTCGTGCTAGTCGCCGTTTTCGCAGTGATTTTCTTGGGCGAGCGGCCAAGTGGGAGAGAATGGATGGGCATTGCCTTGGTCGGCGTCGGCGTGGTGATTTTAGGGTTTAAGCGTTGATGGGCGCTTTCCTCCTCGCAGGGGGAGGGCTAGTCAGAGGGCCTTAAAAACCAAACCTTTAACCCTCACCCTAGCCCTCTCCCCACAGGGAAAGGGAACCTAATCAGGCTCAGCTTTCCAAACGGAACCCCACTTTCAGCACCACTTGAAAATGCCCGACTTTCCCCTCGACGATATGCCCACGGGTTTCCACCACCTCAAACCAATCCAACCGCTTGCCGCTTTCAGCCAACTTGGCAATGGCGGTATGGATGGCTTCGTCACTGCTGTTTTTCGATGAGCCGACGATATTGACGACTTTGTAGACATGATCGGACATAGTGTATTCCTCTTTGACGTTAATATTAAGGCGGACGATTGTCGGCCAAACAAAATTCAGCAGATTATGTGCCAAACTCTGAATGCGCCTAGCCTACATGTTTTGGTATGGCGCTTGCTTTAGTTTTCCTGATAAGCAAGATTTTCCAGCCAAGCAGAAGCAACGGTCAACTGATGCGGAAAGCGGCTAATTTGCCATCCTTGGACGCTGGATTCCGGCTCCCAGCCGGAATGACGCAGATTTTTTCAGGACTGGCTTTACTTTTCGCAATGGCAACATGCGTTTCCGCACCGCTCTCATTACTCTTTTCCATAAACCCACAGGATACAAACCATGTCCCAACCCCGCACCCCTGAACATACCATCCATAGCTTGTTTGTCGAACGCTGGTCGCCGCGCGCCTTCACCGGCGAGACGATAGCCGACGAGGTGTTACTGCGTTTCTTTGAAGCCGCCCGTTGGGCGCCGTCGGCCTACAATTCGCAGCCTTGGCGGTTTATTTATGCCAAAAACGATTCGGCACACTGGCCGCAGTTTGTCGGGCTGTTGTCGGAGTTTAACCGCGGCTGGGCGCAAAACGCCTCGGCGCTGGTGATTTTGCTGTCGAAAACCCATTTCGTACCACCCGGCAAAACCGAATCCATACCCGCCACCACCCACGCCTTCGACGCCGGGGCGGCCTGGGCCAATCTGGCGTTGCAGGCGTCGTTGGACGGCTGGGCCACGCATGCCGTCGGCGGCTACGACAAGGCGAAAGCACGCGAAATATTGGGTATCCCAGAGGATTATGCCTTGGAAGCCGCCATCGTCATCGGCAAGCGCGGCGACAAAGCGCAACTGCCAGCCAATCTGCAAGAACGCGAAACGCCCAGCCCGCGCCGACCGCTGTCTGAGCTGATCGCGGAGGGTGGGTTCGCGTTTGCCTGAACCTGCCGAGTGCGGGACACAAGTGGGGCTGGCCGAATGGCCCGCCCCGTTTTTTTGCCGGGTGGTTCTTCCGTGGTATGCTTGTTCGGCGACAGGAACCTTGTGGCAACCGGCGCGTTTGCCATCCCTAACTCAAGTCGAGTAGTCGAGTAGACATAAGGGTGGGCAGACGGCTTTATCGTCTGTCCACGCGCTTGCATTTACGCAGCGAAGTGGCCAAGTTATGCGAAATCGGCGCGACGGGTTTATGAGGTGGGTTTAATTGATTTTCAAAATACCCCTGAAGCTGTTCCAGGCCACAAGTGGCGCGGCCTGCGGATGCCTATCAGGAATGCGATACACCAATTAAACCCACCTCCACCCCGGCGCGGCGCGGTGGAACTCAACAGGTTTTGCCTATCGGGGGTAGCCATGAACAAGTCGCTTGTCTTTTTCGCCGCATTGTTTTCCAACACTCCGGCCTTTGCCGATCCCATTGACATGTACGTCGAGCAAATCGCCGACCCACTCAAACACGCTATCCGCGTCGCCCATGAGGCGGGTTATGGCACTTCGCATGAGCCTCATGCCGACACGCTGCGCCAAGGCGGGCGGCAGGATGTCCAGGTCAATCTGCGTTCTGGCGTGAACTATCGCATTCTTGGCGTGTGCGATAACGATTGCCGCGACCTTGATTTGGCGCTGTATGACGAAAACGGCAAGTTAATCAGCGACGATCAGAAAACGGATGATTTGCCCGCCGTCTCTGTCACGCCGCGTTGGACTGGGCCTTTCACCGTCCGCGCCACGATGGCGAGTTGCCGCACCCGCCAGTGCCTCTACGGTTTCCAAACCTTTTCGCGCTAAGCGCAATAGCGCTGCGCGTCTGGGCAGGCGCGGCGGGTTTTGTCGGCCTACCGCGCCTGTCCGGCGGCAGGACGGACAGGACAAGCACATGGGCAGAAAACGGACGAACTTTGGCAGAGAATCTTGCCAGTCTGCCGCGTAAATTAGCGTCCAAGCCCATCGACAATCGTTTTAGATTGGCTGGCTTGGGTGATCTTTATTGGGTTTGCTTTTGGAGGTTTTGTTTATGAACGCATTTGCTAAAAAGTTCAACGCGCTGGCTTTGGCCGTGATGCTGGCTTGCACTATCGGACAGGCCGACGCGGCGGCCCGTTGCTATGCCACGAATGCGGCGGCCGATACCGCCGCCGTGGTGGGCGCGGGTGTCGGTGCGACCGTGGGCGGCAAAGCCGGCCTTGTGGCTTGCGGAATTGCCGCTGTTTTCACCCTGGGCTTGGCCGCGCCGCTTTGTCCGGCGGCGGCGGCTTTAGGCGCCGTCGGGGGCGCGATAGCCGGAGGCGCCATGGCGGCAGAAGCCGCCGGGGAAACCATGGCGAAGATTGAGGGGGAGGATTGCAAGAAATAAGACGCCGATGCGCTGGATGATGCCGCGCGCGTTGCCGCTATGCCGGTTTGATCGTTCCCACGTTCCAGCGCTCGTCGTTATACACAAGCCCGGCCAATGAACGATCAAACCCTCAGTGTTGCCCTGGCAGCAGCGGGAAAGCACCTTGTTGCGTGGCGCACAACCGCCTAGGCGGCGGCGCGCAATCCTTGCGGAAAGCCCATGGATGGCGTGGCTTACAGGGTTTGGCACACGCCTTGCAGATAGTGTTCTCATGCCAGATTGACACACTTACACGATGCCAACGTTGCGTCGCGTTAAGCCGATGAATACTGGCGATCACTGTTTGCTTGAACGTAGGCACAAAATGCCCAGGCGGAGGTTGCCAGATACTTATGAACAAACCCTTAAAAGCTCTACAGTCTGGAGCAGACACGCAAGCGCCGACGCCGTCCGCGCATATTATCCATTTCAATTTCGCGCTGTCGAAAGTGGGCCAGTCGATTTTGCCGGGTCAGGCCGATACGCTTAGCTTGTCCGGTTTTAGGGACGAATCGAACACCGACGATAAAAGAAGGCTGGATTATTTGCTGATCGGCCTGTTGACCGTCGTCGCGCATTTTTACCTGGTGCAGTGGTTTCAAAACGCGGCCCGCAATGCGGAGCCGCTGACCCCGGTGAAAGTGCCGCCGATGGTGCAAATCACGCTGACGCCGCCGCCCAAGCCGATTGTGCAGCCGCCGCCTCCACCACCGCCGCCGCCGCCTCCGAAAAAGGTCGAGCCGCCGCCGAAAAAGCTTGATCCGCCGAAAAAAGTCGCCCCGCCGCCGCCGAAAAAAGTGGCTGTGCCGCCGCCCGCGCCGCGCAAAGACGTGGTGGCGCTAAAGCCGCACGTCGCCAAACCTAGGCCGGTGATCGAGCGCGAGCCGCCGCCGCCGCAGCACTATGAGCCGGTGGACGACGATCCGCCGCCCGCCCCGGTCAAGGCCGCGCC
>JBJSYU010000117.1:0-2723 GCA_046089945.1 Candidatus Methylumidiphilus sp. | reverse complement strand
GTCGATTATCTGGCGGTCGATCCGACCAGTCCGATGGCGATGAAGAAGGTCATCCGCCTGATCGAATCCGGTCGGCCGGTGGTGATTTTCCCGGAAGGACGGATCACCCAGACCGGGTCTTTGATGAAGGTTTATGACGGCCCGGCCTTCGTCGCCGCCAAAACCGGGGCGACGGTGGTGCCGGTGCGGCTGGACGGCCCGGCGCGTTCCTATTTCAGCCGCATTTCCGGGCGCGCGCCGAAGCGGCTGTTTCCGCGTGTCACCTTGTCGGTGCAGCCCGGCACGGTCGTCGCCATGGCGGAAGGCGGCAAGGCCCGCGAGCGCCGCCGCCAAGCCGGCGAGCAATTGCGCCGCATCATGCAAGACATGATGTTCCGCTCGCGGCCGGTGCAGACCTTATATTCCGCATTGCTCGACGCCGGGGCGATTTACGGCTGGCGGCGGGCAGTGATGGAGGATATCCAAGGCGGCGAACACCGCTACCGCGATGTGCTGAAAATGGCGCTGGCGCTGGGCCGGCTGACGGCGCGGCACACGGCGGCGGGCGAAAATGTCGGCGTGTTGATGCCGAATTTGGCCGCGACCTTCGGCCTGCTGTTTGGGCTGTCGGGGCAAGGCCGCGGGCCGGCCATGCTGAATTACACCGCCGGGGCCGACGCGCTGGCCGCCGCCTGCGTCGCCGCTTGCGTGAAAACCGTGCTCACCTCGCGGGCGTTTTTGGAAAAAGCCAAGCTGGAATGGGTGCCGGCCGCGCTGCCCGGCGTCCGCGTCATCTGCCTGGAAGATTTGAAGCTGGAATTGACCCGCGCCGACAAGCTGTGGGTGCTGGCCGGTTTGCTGTTCCCGCGCCTGACTTTGCCTAAGCCACAGCCCGACAGCCCCGCCGTGGTGCTGTTCACTTCCGGGTCGGAAGGCCGGCCGAAAGGCGTGGTGTTGTCGCACCGCGCCCTGCTGTCGAATGTCGCGCAGATTTTGGCGGTGGTGGATTTCAACGCCGAAGACAAGGTGCTGAACGCGCTGCCGGTGTTCCATTGCTTCGGCCTGACCGCCGGCGGGCTGCTGCCGATTTTGGGCGGGGCGAATTTGTTCCTATACCCCTCGCCCTTGCATTACCGCGTCATCCCGGAAATCGTCTACGACCGCAACTGCACGGTGCTGCTCGGCACCAGCACGTTCTTAGGCAATTACGCCAAGCAAGCCCATCCCTATGATTTTTACCGACTGCGCCATGTCGTCTCTGGCGCGGAAAAACTGTCGGAGACGGTGCGCGGGCTGTGGTTTGAGAAGTTCGGCATCCGCATTTTGGACGGCTACGGCGCGACCGAAACCGCCCCGGTGTTGGCGGTGAACACGCCGATGGCTTACAAAACCGGCACGGTCGGCCAGTTCCTACCCGGCGTCGAAGGCCGGCTGGTGCCGGTGCCGGGGATAGACGCCGGCGGCGAATTGCATGTGCGCGGGCCGAATGTGATGCTGGGCTATTACCGTTACGAGCGCCCCGGCTTGATCGAGCCGCCGAGTTCGCCGCTGGGCGTGGGCTGGTACGACACCGGCGACGTGGTGGACATCGACGCGCAGGGCTTCGTGACCATCCTAGGCCGCATCAAACGCTTCGCCAAAGTCGCCGGGGAAATGGTGTCGCTGGAAGCAGTCGAGCGCCTCGCCCTCGCCGCCTCGCCGGAACGCCAACACGGCGCCTTGGCGGTGGCCGACGCGCAGAAAGGCGAAGTGGTGTTGCTGTGCAGCACCGACGCCGCGCTGACCGTCGAGCGCTTGCAGCAAACCGCCCGCGCCCTAGGCTTCCCCGAACTCGCCGTACCGAAGCGGCTGCTGTGTCTGGCGGAATTGCCGCTGCTGGGGACGGGCAAAGTGGATTATCTGCGGCTGCGGGAATTGGCCGGGGTTTAATCGGCGGAGCGCGGGCATCCCTGCCGGCATTTACGGTAGCGCCGGCATCCCTGCCGGCGATTTTCTTATTATCGATTACCGCCCCTGCGCCGCAGGCTCCGCTTGCGGCACTTTGCGCAAGCGCTTCACGTCATAGCCCAAATCCGCCACCCGCGCCGTCAGGCGATTATATTCCGCATCGCCCAGCGACGGCGTCCGCGCCATAATCCACACATAATCCCGCG
The DNA here is from genome assembly GCA_046089945.1 of Candidatus Methylumidiphilus sp. Classification (GTDB taxonomy): domain Bacteria; phylum Pseudomonadota; class Gammaproteobacteria; order Methylococcales; family Methylococcaceae; genus Methylumidiphilus. The sequence continues at coordinate 591 of JBJSYU010000117.1, read as the reverse complement.
CCGTGCGCGCAATCACCGTCTGCTGGTAATCCTCATCGAGGTAAGCGATGCGGTATTCCGACTTGAACGGCCACAGAAACTGCATGCCCCATACCGCGTTTGACACGCGGTCTACGACAAACCCGGTCGGCTCATACCGCTTAAGCGGGCCGTCGAAACCCCCTTGCCGAAAGGTAAACGTCGTCGCCACCGTGCCATCCGGGGCGAGGCGGTACGATTCCACGGCATTAAACGCCTCTGTTTCAATGAATGTCGGAATGCAGGCGATCACATACCAGTCGCCCATAAAACGCGGCAAATCCACATGCGCCACCGTCGGCAACGGAGTATTGGAACCGGCGCAGCCGCCCAGCACAGCGGCCAGCACCAGCGCGGCATACGGCTTAATCTTTGAGCTTGCAATGGTTTTCATGGTGTTCTCGGTGGTAGGTGGATTGGGTTTTATTGATCGTTCCCACGCTCTGCGCTCGTCGTTATACGCAAGTCGGCTCGTGAAGGGACAGAAAAACCCCGAAGGGGTTCAAGCGATTAGCCGGGGGTTGAGCGCAGCGACACCCCCGGATGAGCGGCCCCTAGCCTAAGACCCCGAAG
>JBJSYU010000116.1:0-3880 GCA_046089945.1 Candidatus Methylumidiphilus sp. | reverse complement strand
TGGGCATAGACTTCCTCAACCAAGGCGAGCGCGTCTACCGGCTGCTCGGCTGCGACCTCACGTTCTGCGGCGGCCTGCCCGCGCCGGGCGACACCCTGCGTTACGACATCCACATCGACGGCCACGCCAAAAGCGGCGACGTGCGGCTGTTTTTCTTCCATTACGACTGCCATGTCGGCGAGCGCCTGCTGCTGTCGGTGCGCAACGGCCAGGCGGGCTTTTTCAGCGACGCCGAGCTGCAAGGATCGGGGGGCGTGCTATGGGACGCCGCCGGGGACGCGCCGAAGCCGGACGCCAGGCTTGACCCCGCGCCCCGCCCAAGCCTCAGGCGGCGCTTCGACGCCGAGGCCGTCGCGGCCTTCGCGGCCGGCGACGCCTACGCCTGCTTCGGCGCAGGCTTTGAGATGGCCGCCGCGCACCAGCGCACGCCGGGCATCCCTGCCGGCCGGCTCAAGCTGATCGACGAGGTCGCCGAGTTCGCCCCGGGCGGCGGGCCGTGGGGGCGCGGCTACCTGCGCGCCCGCGCCCGCGTCGACACCGACGCCTGGTTCTACCGGGGGCATTTCAAAAACGACCCCTGCATGCCCGGCACCTTGATGGCCGACGCGGCAACCCAGGCCTTGGCTTTCGCGATGGCGGCGATGGGCTTCACGCTAGGCCGCGACGGCTGGCGCTTTGAGCCGGCCCCCGAGTCCGCCGCCCGCTTCCTGTGCCGGGGCCAGGTCGTGCCCGACCGCGCCCACTGGCTGGATTACGAGGTGTTCGTCGAGGAGGTCATCGACGGCGAGACGCCCACGGTGTACGCGGCGCTGCTGTGCTCCAGCGACGGCTTCAAGGTGTTTCAGTGCCGCCGCTTCGGCCTGCGGCTGGTGCCCGACTGGCCGCTGGCGACCCGGCCGGGCGTCCTGCCGCCGCAGCCCGCGCCCGAATGGGTCGGCGGCTCGCAGGACGTGCGCGGCGACTACGCGGCGCTGCTGGCCTGCGCCTGGGGCCGCCCCTCCGAAGCCTTCGGCCGGCTCTACCAGGTGTTCGACGGCGCCCGCCAGGCACCCAGGCTGCCCGGGCCACCCTACCATTTCCTCTCGCGCATCATCAGCGTCGACTGCCCGCCCGGCGTGGCCAAGGCCGGGGCGACGGTGCAGGCCGAATACGCGGTGCCCCAGGACGCCTGGTACTTCGGCGCGGAGGCGGGCGCGGCCATGCCTTTCGCCGTGCTGGTCGAAGTGCTGCTGCAACCCTGCGGCTGGCTGGCCTCCTACCTCGGCTTTGCGGCCGCGCAGCCCGAGGACGTGGCGTTCCGCAACCTTGACGGCGACCAGGCGACGGTCTTCCGGCCGGTGCGCCGCGACGACGGCCGGCTCCGCGTCACGGCGCGGCTGGACCGCTACGCGCAGGCGGCGGGGACGACCGTGGTGTTTTTCAGCGTCGAATGCCGCCGCCGGGGAGGGGTGGTGATGACGCTGAAGACCGCTTTTGGCTTTTTCAGCCCGGAGGCGCTGCGCAACCAGACCGGCCTGCCCGCCACCGACGCCGACCGGCGGCGGCTCGCCGAGGACGCCGGCCATCCGCCGCTGCCAATCCTCGAACCCTGCCCGGAGGATCCGCCACTGCGGATGCTCGACGAAGTCACAGCCTACTGGCCGGGCGGCGGCGAGGCGGGGCTGGGCCGAATCCGCGGCCGCCAGGCGGTGGCCCCCCGCGCCTGGTACTTCAAGGCGCATTTCTTCCAAGACCCGGTGCAGCCCGGCTCGCTGGGCCTGGAGGCGCTGCTTCAATTGCTGCGCGAGTCCATGCGCCGACGCGGCCTGCTCGACCGCATGGCCGCGCCGGCCTTCGAGCCCGTCGCCTTCGGCCAACCCTTCACTTGGCGCTTCCGGGGCCAAGTGCTGCCGACCAGCCGGGAAGTCGTCACGGAACTCGACATCACCAGTGTCGATGCGGACACGCAAGGCGCGGTCACTGTCTCGGCAAACGGTAGCCTTTGGGCCGACGGGCTGAAAATTTACGAAGTGAAGAATCTGGCCGTGCGCGCGCTGCCCGCCCTGCGAGGCGGGGAGCAATAGGCGATAGGCGGGCTTGTTGCGTCAATGTTCTTCGGGCGCAGCTCGGCTGCCTTTGCGGGCTTTTACTGCTCAGGCCACGAATGCCAGTCCGAGCCGTCGCGGCGGATGCTTGTATCGAAGTATCCGGCGCATATCGCGGCCATGGGCCGATCCTAAGGTCGCAAGAAATCTCAATTTCCGTGATTTTTCGGAAAATTAGCGGCCTAGCCAGAGGTTGCCAGCATCCGGCAAAGCCTAACCATAACTCACCTAACAGAGGAGCTGTAATCATGGCCGAACAAAATCCCGAACCCGAACCTGTCGGGTCGCATGGCACCCAACCGGGCATCGCGGTAAAGCCTGGGCATCAGCGTGTCCGAATCCTCGCACCAAGTCGCCTGCACTTTGGCTTGGTCGGCATGTCATCCGAATCTGTAAGAGCCTTTGGCGGAATGGGGGTTTCCATTTGGCATCATTTCACCGAAGTCGTTGCTGAGAGGAATCCGGCAGGCATCGCTGTTTTTGGAACTGAACCTCACGAAGAGCTGCGCATCACTAAGGCACTCGCCGAGCTGTCTTGCGATCAGGTTGCCATTCGGGTTGTTAATCGCCCGCCAAGACATTACGGGTTCGGCTCCGGGACGTCACTGCTGCTCTCCTGTCTTGAAGCGGCCATGCTCATCAGGTCAGGAACTGTGGCGCGGCAGGAGATTGTCCGCGCCTCATGCAGAGGTGGCGCCTCTGGGGTAGGACTTTCCACCTACTTTTCTGGGGGAGTGGTCGGCGACTGGGGCCACCGCAGCGCAGTGCGTGAGTTTACGCCTTCAGGCGCCACAGTCCAAAGCTTTGTGCCGCCGCCTCGCGCCTTCGCCCTCAAATGGCCAAGCACATGGCCGCTAGTCGTCGCCTATCCGAGTGACCATCTTGGATTTTCTGGAGATGAAGAACTGAAGTTTATGCAGGCGAATACGCCTATCCCGCTCCAGCAGTCCGCACTTGCCGCGCTCTCTTTGCTATTTGAAACCCCGGCGTCAATTCAAGCCCGCGACTTCGCTGGATTCCGGGACGCCCTCCGGCGATCAACGGAAACCGGATTCAAGGCTCGCGAACTTGAGCGGGTGGAGCATGTCGCGCGCGTCGTCAAGAATCTGCGCGAATTTAACACTGCCGCCGCGACGATGAGTTCGTTCGGACCCGTTCTAGCCATTGCCGCTGAGACGTCGCGCTCCATGTCTGAAGTTCTCGCATCCGGGGCCATCCCTAGCAATTGGGTGGCAATTAAGGGCCGCGCTGCAAGTACTGGTCGCAAGATATTTGTGTACTAATCAGTTACGAGAAGCTAAATTGAATAGGACTTACGCAAGACGTTGAAGCTCCCGTAAAACCCTAGCTTTTTGTGATTTTCAGTCAAGCTAAAGAAAATGGTATTGATGGGTTTTTAAGTCCATTTTTCGGTGCGCAGATGCTTGCTCGGAGTTTCCTGGCGAGACTTGTCAGGCCGTGCCAAGCGAGTATCGCGCAGCCGATGTGGTTTCTCTGTGCGCACGCCTTGCGGCATTGGCATTTCTCCAGGCCGAGTGTTTGCTTTCCTTCTCGATGGCATTGCTCGATTTTCCAGCGGATTCCGCGCATGTCTCTTACCGCAGCGGCGGAATCCTGCGACAGATCGTTGGTGGCGATATATTCCGTGCGGTTTGTCGCCGTAACCCGGAACAGTTTCACCTTGTAACCCATCGGGAACCCATGTATTTTGACAAGCTTGCCGCGCAGCATTTCGTCGTCGAACCAATCCAAGCTGGAAACCGCCTTGTAGGGGTTTTTACCGCCGCTGTCGTCCA
>JBJSYU010000115.1:0-6580 GCA_046089945.1 Candidatus Methylumidiphilus sp. | reverse complement strand
GGCTATTCCGACTCCTGCAAAGACGGCGGCATCCTCGCCAGTACGTGGAACCTGTACGAGGCCCAGCAAAAAATCACCCGCATCACCGAAGAACGCGGCATCACCTGCCGCATTTTCCACGGGCGCGGCGGCACGGTCGGGCGCGGTGGCGGGCCGACCCACGAGGCCATCCTCGCCCAGCCGCCCGGCACGGTGAAAGGCCAAATCAAATTCACTGAGCAAGGCGAGACGATTTTCTATAAGTACAACATCCGCGAAACCGCCGTCTATGAACTCACCATGGGTATCACCGGCTTGATGAAAGGCAGTCTCAGCCTGATTCGACCGGCGCGGCAAGAACCGCCCGAATACGGCCAAGTCATGCAGGCGATTGCCGGTTTGGGCGAAGACAGTTTCCGCCAATTGACCGAGCGCGAGCCGGGATTCTTGGATTATTTCTACGAAGCCACGCCGTTGAATGAAATCGGGCTGTTGAATATCGGCTCGCGGCCGTCATACCGCAAAAAAGGCGACCGTTCCAAGTATTCTGTCCGCGCCATTGCCTGGGTGTTCGCTTGGGCGCAATCGCGGCAAACCCTGCCGGCATGGTATGGCATCGGCCTGGCCTTGGAGCAATACCGCGCCGCCCATCCGGCGCACAGCGACACCTTGCGCCAACTCTACCGCGACTGGCCGTTTTTGCGGACACTGCTCGGCAAAACCCAAATGTCCTTGGCTAAATCAGAGATGAATATCGCCAAAGGCTATGCCGGCCTGTGTGAAAACCCGGAAGTCGGCCAACGGATATATGGCCTCATCAACGCCGAACATCAGCGCACTGTCGCGCAGGTGTTGGATATTGCAGACGCCGGGCAGTTGTTGGAGGAAGATAAAATGCTGGCGGTATCTTTGGCCCGCCGCAATGTCTATCTCGACCCGCTGAACCATCTGCAAATCAGCCTGTTGCGGCATCTGCGCGAAAACGCCGAAGCGCCGGGCGAGCAGAATCCATGGACGACGATATTGCTGCGGACGATTAACGCGATAGCGGCGGGGATGCGCAATACTGGGTGATTGCTGTAGGACTTGCTGCCGATATGCGCTAACTTAAGGCGCGTAGCGGCGGCTTGGGGTAGCCGGGGGTTTTAACCCCCGGAACTCAATCCAAACCCTTCAACAAAATCTTAGAATTGCGCTGCGGGTTGTAGCATGCCTGCCGCGCCGCCGGCAGGTCGCCGACGGTGGCCGGGGCGAAGCCGTGTTCGCGGAACCAGTGGGCGGTTTGCGTGGTGAGCGCGAACAGCTTGCGCAGGTTCAGCCGCTGCGCCTTTGCTTCGACATGTTCCAACAGCCGCTCGCCGCGGTCGTCGCCCCGGTAGTCCGGGTGCAGCGCCAGACAGGCCAACTCGCCCATGGCCTCCGGCAGGTAGGGGTGCAGAGCGGCGCAGCCGATAATCAGGCCGTCGCGCTCGATGACGCTGAAATCGTGGACTTCGGTTTCCAGATGCTCGCGGGTGCGCTTCACCAACACGCCTTTTTTCTCCAGCGGGCGGATCAGCTCCAAAATCCCCGCCACGTCTTTGATTTCCGCCGGGCGCAAGGTCTCGAACGGCGACAGGCTGACCAAGGTGCCGATGCCGTCGCGGGTGAACAATTCCAGCAGCGTCGCGCCGTCGGTGCGGCGGTTGAGCAGATGCGTCCGCCTGACGCCGTTGCGGCAGGCGTGGACGGCGGCCCGCAAATGCGGGGCAAAGGCGGCGTCGAGGCCGTCGCCTGATTGCAGCAGGCGTTCGGCTTCCTCGGTGGTCAGTTGGCGGATGGCGCTGCCGTCGGCGCTGACGCCGTCTTGCTCGGTCAGCAGCAGCAGCTTGTCGGCGCGCAGCGCGGCGGCGACGGAGGTGGCGACTTCCTCCGCGCCCAGGTTGAACACCTCGCCGGTCGGCGAATAGCCAATCGGCGACAGCAGCACCACGTCGCCCCGGTCAAGCGCGGCGCGGATGCCCTCGACATCGACGCGCCGCACTTCGCCGGTGTGGCCGAAGTCCACGCCGTCGCGCACGCCCAAGGGCTTGGCGACGACGAAATTGCCGGAGGCGACGCGGATGCGCGCCCCGGCCATCGGCGAGTTGGCCAGCCCCATCGACAGCAGCGCCTCGATTTCCACGCGCACCGTCCCGGCCGCCTCCTTCACGCAAGCCAGCGCGGCGGCGTCGGTGACGCGCAGGCCGTTGGCGTAGCGCATCTGGTGGCCGCGCGCCCGCAGCCGCTGTTCGACCTGCGGCCGCATGCCGTGCGCCAGCACCAGCTTGACGCCTAGGCTGTTCAACACAGCGAAGTCATGCACGAGGTTGTCGAACAGGCCGTCGGCCAGCGCTTCGCCGCCGAAGGACACAACAAACGTGCGCCCGCGATGGGCGTGGATGTACGGCGAGGCGTCGCGGAACCAGCGGACAAAGCGGGAGAGTTCAAAGGGGCTGTGGGTGGACATCGTGCGGGGCGTCTTTAGTCAAGGCTTGGGCGCGGCGGCGATATAGACAATCGTGTCGGGGATCAGCAGGCTGTCGCCTGGGTATTGCGCGTCGATTTCGGCCAGCCCGGCCTCGATCTCGGCATCGCTGAACACCGCCAAATCCGACATGAAACGCTGGCGGATCATCGCAAACCACGTCGCTTTGGGCAGCGTGAATTCGTAAGGATGCAGCCGAAGTTCAGTGGCAAAACCGGCAGCCGCCAATTCGGCCAGCAGTGCGTCGCTGTGCGGCTGTTTGCGGCGGAAGCCGGCTTTGGCGTCCTCAAACAAGGGCAGCGCGATGGCCTGCGGGCGCGTGACGATCAACAGCCGGCCGTCGGCGGGCAGCCGGCCGCGCAGGTATTGCCAGAACGTGGCGCGGTCGGGGATGTGGTGGACGACCTCTTTCAGCAGCACTTTGCTGAACGCCAAGTCGAGCGCCATGAAGCCTGCGGCGTCGGCGCAATACGATTCGATGCCGGCGATTTTTTGCGCCTCCAGCCACATATTGCGCGACGGCTCCACGCAATACGCTTGGCGCAGGCCGACTGTCCGCCGCAGCAGATCGGTGTAGACGCCGGTGCCGCCGCCGACATCCGCCAGCGTGTCGCTAGGCTCAAGGCGCAGCAGTTCGATGATGTTGGCCAGCATCCCGGCCTGGTATTGTTCGGAAAAGTGCCAGACGGTGTTGTAAATCTCGGCGATGGTGTCGAAATGGTTGTGCATGCGCGCTCCCGGTGGGCGTTGTGGGACAGAGGTTCGGGCCGGGATGATACCTTAGAATCGGGGCGGGATCGAAGGCAGGGCGGGCGATTACCTTTGTCGGCTGTTTTTGGGTAACATAACGCGGCAGCGCTGATTTTACGTCTTTAGCTCCCTCCCCCTTGCCGGGGAAGGGGTGGGGGAGAGGGTCTTACAAACCAATGGATTGCCCCTCTCCCTAGCCCTCTCCCCACAGGGCGAGGGGACTTAATCCAGAGCCTCCTTAAAAAATATTCCATTAGCCATGGACGCATCGCCGCCGAACTCAAGCCCCCAAAGAGTCCCATCATGGCCCACACCCAAAACCGACGCATTGCCTCAGTCGCCACGCCCTTGCCCAAGGACGAGCTGCTGTTTTATCGGATGACCGGCAGCGAACAGCTCAGCGAATTGTTCGAGTATGAGATCGACTTGCTCAGCGAAAAAAACAATATCGACCTGAAAAAAATCCTCGGCAAGGGCATGACCGTCAAACTGGAAACCGCAGAAGACACGCCGCGCTATTTCCATGGCATCGTCACCCGCTTTTCCCAGTTCGGCAGTTTGGGCGGGCTGGTCGCCTACCGCGCCGTGCTGCGGCCTAAACCCTGGCTGCTGACGTTGGCGACGAATTGCCGCATCATGGAAACCAATAAGACGGTGCCGGATATCGTCAAAAAAATACTCGGCGACCATGGCTACAGCGACCTTGAAATCCACTTGGGCGGGTCGTATGCCTATCCGCCTAGGGAATACTGTGTGCAATACCGCGAGACGGATTTTAATTTTATCAGCCGCCTGTTGGAGGAAGAGGGCATCCATTATTACTTTAAACACGAGGACGGCAAGCACACCATGGTCTTGTGCGACTCGATCACCGGGCATGCGACAGCGCCGGGCTTGGCGGCGGGGGTGCCGTATTTCCCGCCGGACAACCGCCAGCGGCGTGACCAAGACCATTTGCACGAATGGAATTTGACGCAGGAAATGCAACCCGGAGCCTATGATCTGACCGATTATGACTTCACCAAGCCGAAAACCGATTTGCATGTCAAATCGGCCATTCCCGGTAGCCACGCCGAGGCGGACAAGGAGGTTTATGATTATCCCGGCGACTATACCGAAAAGGCCGATGGCAAGCATTATGTCACCGCCCGCATGGAGCAACTGCGCTCGGAATATGAGCGCATCCAAACCCGTGGCAACACGCGGACGCTGGCCGTCGGCAACCTGTTCAAATTGGTCGATTATCCCCGCGCCGACCAGAACCGCGAATATTTGACTATTTCCTCGGTGCTGCAAGTGCAGACCAACGAGTATGACTCGCTGGGCTTGGCCTCCGCTGTGGAAGAGTATCAATGCACCTATATCGTCATGGACAGCCAATACAGCTATCGACCGCCGTTGCTGACCCGCAAGCCGGTGGTGCAGGGGCCGCAGACGGCGGTCGTGGTAGGCAAATCCGGCGAAGAAATCTACACCGACAAATACGGGCGCATCAAAATCAAATTCCACTGGGATCGGCGCAGCACCAGCAATGAGGAAAACTCCTGCTGGGTGCGCGTCTCGCAAGTCTGGGCCGGCAAGCAATGGGGGGCCATGCATATTCCCCGAATCGGGCAGGAAGTGATCGTCGATTTTCTGGAGGGCGACCCCGACCGGCCGATTGTGACCGGCCGGGTGTATAATGACGAGCAAATGCCGCCTTATGCGCTGCCCGACGACAAAACCCAAAGCGGGGTTAAATCGCGCAGCAGCAAAAACGGCACAGCCGACCATTTCAACGAAATTCGCTTTGAGGACAAAAGAGGCGAGGAAGAGATGTATATCCACGCCGAAAAGGATTTCCAGCTCATCGTCGAAAACAACGACACAAAAAAAGTCGGCTTTGACAAGAAAGACCCCGGCAACCAAACTTTGGACATTTATAACCACCGCACCGTGACCATCGACCAAGGCAACGACAGCCTGACGGTGAAAACCGGCAATCGGACGACGGAAATCAAGACCGGCAACCGCAAGACCGAAATAAAAATGGGCAACGACAGCCTCAAGTTGGGCATGGGCAATCTCAGCACTAAGCTAGACTTAGGCAAAATCGAGGAGGAGGCGATGCAGTCCATCGAGCTGAAAGTCGGGCAGAGCAGCATCAAGATCGACCAGATGGGCGTGACCATCAAAGGCATGATGATAAGTATCGAAGGCCAGATCAAACTCGACATGAAGGCGGTATTGACCACAGTCAGCGCCGACGCCATCCTGACCGTCAAGGGTGGCCTGACCATGATTAACTAAGCTGAGTTTGAGCGCTTACCCAAGGGTGGGATACGGGCGTCCCCGCGACAAACATTACTCCGGCGCGGGCATTTAGATTTAATTTCTTTGGCACCAAGCCGCATGACACACGAATGACCGACAAGACATTTAAAAAAATCCCCCCAGTCCCGGCCGAATCCCTGTGCCGGGATATCGAATTGGACGGGGAGGCTAGGGGTATGCTGAAACCCGAATTGACCCCGGCGCAATACCTCGCCGCACTGATGGACGGCCAGCGCCACATCGACGCCGTGCGCTTTCTTGCCCGCGCCCTGCCGAAGCGCGAGGCGACGTGGTGGGCCTGCCTGGCGGCGCGGCGGGTCTTGGGCGACAGCCCCAAAGCGGAACTGCTGCAGGCTTTGGCGGCGGCGGAGCGCTGGGTGTACACGCCGACCGAGGAGAACCGCCGGCTGTGCTTGGCGGCGGCGGAGGCCAGCGGCTTCGCCAGCCCGGCGAGTTGGGCGGCGATGGCGGCGTTTTGGAGCGCCGGCAGCATGGCCCCGCCGGACGTGCCGCCAGTGCCGCCGGCCGAACACCTCACCGGCAAGGCGGTGGCCGGGGCGGTGCTGCTGTCCGCCGTGCTGGAACAGCCGCACCTCGCTGCCGACAAATACCGCCTGTTTCTGGCGCAGGGCATCGACATTGCCTGCGGCGGCGACGGGCGTCAGGCTTCCGCCTCAGCGTAATCATAAGGAAAAGCCGCCATGGGCCAGCCCGCCTCCCGCATCACCGACATGCATGTCTGCCCGATGGTGACCGGCATCGTGCCGCATGTCGGCGGGCCGATCCTGCCGCCGGGCGGCGTCACCACGCTGATCGGCAAACTCCCCGCCGCCCGCGTCACCGATATGTGCGTCTGCGTCGGCCCGCCGGATGTCATCGTCAAAGGCTCAATGACCGTGCTGATCGGCGGCCTGCCGGCGGCGCGGATGGGCGACATGACGGCCCATGGCGGCGTCATTGTCTTAGGGATGCCGACTGTGTTGATCGGCGGTTAAGCCGGTTTCCAAGTATCAAAATTTGCTGAGAGTAAAG
>JBJSYU010000114.1:0-7546 GCA_046089945.1 Candidatus Methylumidiphilus sp. | reverse complement strand
GCCAATTTGGCGGTAGGCGGCGGTTTTTTTGCCGGCGAAGGCCCAATCGTCGGGGAAGCCTTGGATGCGCGCCGCCATGCGCGGGGTCAGGCGCGGCATGCCGATGAAATCGGGCGGCGGGGCGGCGTCGGCGAGGCCGTGGCCGTCCACGCCCAACGCGGCCCAGGCTTTTTTCGCCCGCGTCGGCCCCAGATCCGGCCCGCCGTGTTTTTTCGAGCCGCCGACCAGGGTTGGCGCGATCAGCCCGGCCTGTTCGCGCCAGCGCCCGGCGCCGCGCCAGCCGTTGGCGGCCATCAAATCGTGCAGCAAGGCGCCGACGCTCGGCGGTGCGCAAGGGGCCGGTTCCGGCCAAGCGAAACCTTCGGCCCAGTCCTTGCGGACGGCGACGAACACCACCCGCGGCCGCAGTTGCGACACGCCGTAGTCGCAGGCGTTGAGCAGCCGCCACGCGGCGGTGTAGCCGAGTTTTTGCAACTGCTGGCCGATGTGGGCGCGGTAGTCGGCAAACACGGCGTCGAGCAGGCCGCGCACATTTTCCAGCATCACCGCTTTGGGCCGGCATTCATCGACCAGCCGCAGGGCTTGTGGGAACAGGTCGCGCTCGTCGTCCGCGCCGCGTTGCCGGCCGGCTTTGGAGAACGGCGGACAGGGGACGCCGCCGGCCAGCAGGTCGATGCCCCGGTAAGGACGGCCGTCAAACGCGCGCAAATCGCCTTCGACGACAGGCCACTGCGGGCGGTTTAGGCGCAGCGTGGCGCAGGCCGGCGCTTCGATTTCAACCAAGCAGGCATGGCCGAAGCCGGCTTGTTCCAAGCCCCGCGCCTGCCCGCCGGCCCCGGCGCAAATCTCCAAGGAAACCAAGCCCATCAGCGCGGCATCCAGTCGTCGGCTTCCAGGAATTTGTCGCGCAGGAAATGCCCATGCACCAACAGCCCTTGCGCGTCGTTTTGGTAGAGGCTGGCGACCATGCGCTGCAAGCTGCCGTCCAGCACGTCGAGTTGTTCGTGCAGCACGGTTTGCGCGGTTTTGCCCTGCGCCACCGGCTGAGTGCGGGCGAAGTCGGGCGGCAGGGCGAGGTATTTGTCTACAGTGTTCGGCAGGTATTCCAAGGCGATTTGGCGGACGTTGTAGAGGTTGGGGTCGGCGGCGTCGGCGGTTGCCAGCAAACGGCCGAGCGCGGCAAGCAGCGAGCCTTTGATGGTTTCGATCTTCGCCGCCGCCGTGGCGTCGAGCCGGCCGGCGGCGCGGGCTTGCAGCGCTTCCAGCTTTTGCCGAAACGGCGCGGTGGGGTCGTCTTCGTAGCGGGTTTGCAGCGTGTCCAGCGCGTCGGCGGATTGCGCGAAACGCTTGCCGTAGCGTTCGCGCATGACATTGTGCAGGGTGCTTTCCAGTTGCGCCAATTCGCCGGCCAGTTGTTCTTGCGCGGTTTTGCCGCTGCCGACGGGCTGCGCCTTGGCGTAACTGGCCGGCAGGCGCAGGAAGTTGTCGAGCAGTTCCGGCAGATGCACCAGCGCCGCCTCATACACCGGCTGCAATTCCGGGGCGGTTTTCAGCACTTTCGGCTCAAAGTCGGGCAACAGGGTTTCGATCAGTTCCAGCACGTTTTGCAGCCGCCCGGCCAAACCGGCCAAGCTGATGCGCTCGCGGGTTTGTTCGGCCAGTTTGTCGAGATGGCGGGCTTTTTTGCGCAAGTCCCGCGACAGGGTTTCGCGCACTGAACGCCGCGCCGGGGCAATCAGCCAAAACAGCACGTAAATCCAAAACGTCGCGCTGAAACTAAAGAAGATCGAGAAGAAGAAAATGAAGCGGATGATTTTTGAACTGACGCGGAAATACCGCGCCAAACCGCCGCACACGCCGGCGATGATCTTATTATCCATGTCGCGTTCAAATTTGGGTTTGTCCATTGCACTCTCCGTTCTGTTGAGGGGATTTAAGCGGATGCCGAACCAGCGGCGGGGCGGATTTAATCCAAAAAGCGTTTCACCAGCCCGCCGTATTCGTCGATGCGGCGGTCGCGCAGAAACGGCCAGATGCGGCGCACGTCTTCCGAGCGCTGTAGGTCGATTTCGACGATCAGCAGGCGGGTTTCCGAGGCGTCGGCGTGGTCGAGGAATTCGCCTTGCGGGCCGGTGACAAAACTATTGCCCCAGAATTGAATGCCCCGGCTGTTGGGGCTGGGGTCGGGTTCGTGGCCGATGCGGTTGCAGGATAATACCGGCAGGCCATTGGCGACGGCGTGGCCGCGCTGGACGGTGATCCAGGCATCTAACTGCCGCTGTTGCTCCTCTTGGGTGTCGTCCGGGTTCCAGCCGATGGCGGTCGGATACAATAACAAATCCGCCCCGGCCAAAGCCATCAGCCGCGCCGCTTCGGGATACCATTGATCCCAACACACCAACACGCCGAGTTTGCCGACGGAGGTTTGCACCGGCTGGAAGCCGATATCGCCGGGGGTGAAATAAAACTTTTCGTAATACCCTGGGTCGTCGGGTATGTGCATCTTGCGGAATATACCGGCGACATGGCCGTCTTTCTCCAGTATCACGGCAGTATTGTGGTACAGGCCGGGGGCGCGTTTTTCAAACAGCGAGGCGACGATGACCACGCCCAATTCTTTGGCGAGTTGGCCGATTTGCGCGGTGGTCGGGCCTGGAATCGGCTCGGCGAGGTCGAAATACGCGGTGTCTTCGATTTGGCAGAAATACGGGCCTAGGTGCAGTTCCGGCAGCAGCACCAGTTCCGCGCCTTCGGCGGCGGCGGCGCGGATGTGGCGGATGGATTCGGCGAGGTTGGCGTCGCGGCTGGCGCCGCAGGCTTGCTGGACGAGGGCGGCGGTCAGGGTTTTGCGCATGGGCTTAAGCTCTTGGGGAATTGCATGGTCATGCAGTGGATGCTGCCGTATTGGCGGATCAGCGGCGTGGACGGGATGCTAACCAGTTCGCGGCCGGGGAAGCAGCCGGCCAGCCGGCTCAGGGCGACGGCGTCGGCCGGGTCGCCGTACACCGGCACCAGAACAGCGCCGTTGATGATTAGGAAATTGGCATAGGTGGCCGGCAGGCGGTCACCGTCTTCGCTGTGGATCGGCTTCGGGATGGGCAGCGGGACGAGTGTGTAGGGCTGGCCGTCGGCGCTGCGCAAAGACGTGAGTTCCACTTCCATCGCATGCAGTCCAGCGTAAACCGGGTCTTCGGGATCGTCGCAGGCGGTGTAGGCTATCGTGTCGCCGGGGCAGAAACGCGCCAGCGTGTCCACATGGGCGTCGGTGTCGTCGCCTTCGGCATGGCCGTGCCACAGCCATAACACGCGCTCGATGCCAAACGCCGCTTGCAATTGCGCTTCGATTTGCGCTTGGCTGCACTGCGGATTGCGGTTGGGGTTGAGCAGGCAGCGGGCGGTGGTCAATAAGGTGCCAGCGCCGTCGGTCTCTAGGCTGCCGCCTTCCAGCACAAAATCGATGCGCTCAAGCGGCGCGGTTCCGAAGAGGCCGCTGGCGTGGAGGTTTTGCGCCAGCGCGGCGTCAGCGCTGTGTTCGTATTTGCCGCCCCAGCCGTTGAAGCGAAAATCCAACAGCTTCGCGCCAGCCGCCGTTTCCACCGTCAGCGGCGCGGTGTCGCGCACCCACACGTCGTTGTAAGGCACCGCCGCCAGCCGGACATTCGCCAAATTAGTGTTGGTCGCGGAGAGCCAATGTTCAATGTGCTGGCGATGGGCGTCGTTTTGGCAGGCGATGAATAGGGTTTGGCGGGCGGCGATGGCGCTGGCGATGGCGGTGTAGCTGGCTTCGACCTCGGCCAGCCACGGGCTGAAATCGCCTTGCGGATAGGGCCAAGCCAGCAGCACGGCGGATTGTTCGGCCCATTCGGGCGGGAAATAAGGTTTCGGGCTTGCGGTCACGGGTGTTTTTTGTCGGTGAATGGGGGAAGCGGCGATTTTACTGGCAAAGCAGCTTGCTGAATATCTGGCGCGGCGTAGCGCGGGCATCACGTAGCGCCGGCATCCTTGCCGGCGACCAACCTGCCCGCCCTCGGTGTCAACTAAGCGCCGACAAGGATGTCGGCGCTACAAATGCGCCAGCCGATGCGGCGCATATTTGATTCGACGCCCCGTGCCGGCCGGCGGCAGGGCAGGTTTAGACCAAAAGCCCGTCTTCCATGCGCAGGATGCGATCCATCTTGCCGGCCAGATGGGCGTCGTGGGTGACGACTAGGAAGCTCACGCCAAACTCTTGGTTCAGTTCCAGCATCAGCTCGTAAACCCGCTCGGCGGTTTTGCTGTCGAGGTTGCCGGTCGGCTCGTCGGCCAGCACGCAGCGCGGGCGCGTGACCAAGGCACGGGCGATGGCGGCGCGTTGGCGCTCGCCGCCGGACAGTTCGCCGGGCTTGTGTTCGGCGCGCGCCTTCAAGCCCACCCGTTCCAGCATGTCGCGGGCCTTGCCCTTCGCCGGGCCTACCGCTTCGCCGCCGATCAGCAGCGGCATGGCGATGTTTTCCAGCAGGGTGAATTCGCCGAGCAGATGGTGGAACTGGTAGACGAAGCCCAGCGCGCGGTTGCGCAATTGCGCCAGTTGTTTTTCTTTCAGCGTGGCGATGTTGATGCCATCGAGCAGCACCTGGCCGGCAGTCGCCGATTCCAGCCCGCCGAGCAAGTGCAGCAGCGTGGACTTGCCGGAGCCGGACGCGCCCATGATGGCGACGCGCTCGCCGGTTTCGATGCTGAGGCTGACGCCTTGCAGCACTTCGACGTTCAAGCCGCCTTGGGTGAAGCGCTTGTGCAGGTTGACGCATTCGACCGGCTTATTCATAGCGCAACTCCTCGGCGGGCTTGATCCGCGACGCCTGCCACGCCGGGTAAATCGTCGCCAGCAGCGACAGCAGAAAAGCCATGCCGGTGATTTGCCAGACATCCGACCACAGCAGCTTGGACGGCAGTTCGCTGATGTAATAGACATCGGCGGCCATGAAGTGGGTGCCGAACAGCCTTTCGATGGCGGGGACGATGGTTTCGACGTTCAAGGCCAAGCTGATGCCGCCGACGCAGCCGAGCAAAGCGCCAAACAGCCCGATGACCGTGCCTAGCACCATAAAGATGCCCATCACGGCGGCCGGGGTCATGCCTTGTGTGCGCAGGATGGCGATGTCGGCGCGTTTGTCGGTGACGACCATGACCAGCGTGGAAACGATGTTGAACGCGGCGACGGCGACAATCAGCAGCAAAATGATGAACATGACGCGCTTTTCGGTTTGGATGGCGCGGAAGAAATTGCTGTGCGCCTGCGTCCAGTCGGAGATGTAATAGCGCCCCGGCAACCTAGGGCCGATGTCGCGGACGATTTCGCGCACATAAAACAAATCGTCCAGTTTCAGCCGCAGGCCGGAGACGCCTTCCATGCGCAGCAGCCGCGCGGCGTCGTCGAGTTGGATCAGCGCGAGGTTGCGGTCGAACTCAAACATGCCGACCTTGAACACGCCGACGACGGTGAAGCGCTTCAATCGCGGCAAAATGCCAGCCGGCGTCGCGGTCAGTTGCGGGGTGATGACGGTGACTTTGTCGCCGACCAGGACGCCTAGGTAAGCCGCCAATTCTTGGCCTAGCACGATGCCAAATTCGCCGGGCTTGAGCGCGGCCAGCGAACCGGCTTCGATGTGCTTGGCGACTTCCGAGACGCGGGGTTCGTAGTCCGGCAACACGCCGCGCAGCATGCTGCCGCTGACGCGGTGTTCGGAACTGAGCATGGCCTGGCCTTCGACATACGGCGCCCAGCCCAATACGCGGCGCTCTTTTTGCAGCGCAGGTTCCAGGCTTTGCCAGTCGCGCAGTTCGCCGTCATCGCCGCTGATTGAGGCATGCGAGGTCATGCCGAGGATGCGCTCGCGCAGTTCCGCCTCAAAGCCGTTCATCACCGACAGCACGGTAATCAGCGCGGTGACGCCTAGGGCGATGCCCAGCACGGAGGTCAGGGTGATGAAGGAGATGAAGCGGGTGCGGCGTTTGGCCCGCGTGTAGCGCAGGCCAATATAGAGGATGAGTGGTTTGAACATGTTCCTTGGGGCTTAGGGTCGTAGGTTGCGCCGCCGCCGGACGGGCGTCAGGCGACTTCCGCGCAAGCTTGGCAGGATTTGCAGAGGCCATACAGGCACAGGGAGTGGTCGGTGAGCTTGAAGCCGGCGGCGGCGGCGATTTCCTGCTGCCGCAGTTCGATGGTTTCGTCACGGAACTCTTGGACTTGGCCGCATTTGACGCAGACGATGTGGTCGTGGTGCTGGCCGCTTTCCAGCTCAAACACCGAATTGCCGCCCTCAAAATGATGCCGCTTGACCAGCCCGGCGGCCTCGAATTGGGTCAGCACCCGGTAGACCGTGGCCAGGCCGACTTCCTCGCCCTCTTGCAGCAAAGTCTTGTAGACATCTTCGGCGGTGAGGTGGCGGTCGGCCGCCGAGCGGTTTTCCAGCATCTCCAGAATCTTCACCCTAGGCGAGGTGACTTTCAGGCCCGCTTTTTTGATGTGCTGGCTTTCCTTGGTGTTTTTGTTTTCTGGCATCGCTGGGGCCCCCGTCGGACTCGTTTTTACCCGGTAAAATCAGGTATTATGGCGCGATATGCAGCCAATCAAATGCCATCATACCATGCGCAAGTCCCTACTTCTAATCGCCTGCCTGGCCCTGCCAGCCTGCACCGACGCCATACGGATTCCGTTTGTGTACCGCATCGACATCCATCAAGGCAATATCTACGACCAGGAAATGGTCGATCAACTCAAACCCGGCATGACCAAGCGGCAAGTGGCATTTGTCATGGGAACGCCGCTGTTGCAGGATGTCTACCACAACGACCGCTGGGATTATGTCTATTCCAACGAACCCGGCGGCGAAGACCGCGTGGAGAAAAAGTTCACCATCCACTTCAAGGACGAAGAACTGGTCGGCTTGGAAGGCGATTTGCGCCCCGGCAACAGCCCATCATTCGCAGGGAAAAAGGAAGTTGTCACCGATGTGCCGAAAATACAGCGCGACAAGACGGTTTGGGAATCCATCACCGGCATTTTTGAGGATTAAGTCAGTCCCCTCGCCCTGTGGGGAGAGGGTTAGGGTGAGGGGCAAATGGTTAGTTTTTTAAGACCCTCACCCCAACCCTCCCCCTGCGATGGGGAGGGAGCAAAGACTTAATCAGCGCTTCCTTTAAAGCCTCAGCGCCCCCGCCATTTGCCGTCGCTGCCCCGGCTGCGGGGGGCGGGCCTAGGCGCCGGCGCCTCGGTCGGCAGACCCACGGACGCCAGCAGCGCGTCGCGCTCCTCCGCCGTCAATTCTTGGTAGGTCCGCGCCTTGATGTGCGGCGGCAGCAGGATATCGCCAAAGCGGATGCGGATCAGCCGGCTGACGACGATGTTTTGCGATTCCCACAAGCGGCGGACGATGCGGTTGCGGCCTTCGGACAGGGTGACATGGAACCATTGGTTGGCCCCCTCCCCGCCCGCCGCTTGTGGGAATCGCAAAACATCGTCGTCAGCCGGCTGATCCGCATCCGCTTTGGCGATATCCTGCTGCCG
>JBJSYU010000113.1:0-2720 GCA_046089945.1 Candidatus Methylumidiphilus sp. | reverse complement strand
CGAAAGAAGACATCCGCCAGCACGGCCTAGGCTCGCGCATTTTGGCCTTGTCCAATCTGGCCGGCAATGTCACCGAGCGCATCGCCGAAGTGGAAGACCTCAACGACTTGCAGCGCGTCGCCGTCGAAGAATCGCGGCTGGGCATTCCGCTGCTGCACGGCCGCGACGTGATCCACGGCCATCGTACGGTGTTCCCGATTCCGCTGGCGATGGCGGCGAGTTGGGACGAAGCGCTGGTCGAGGAGGCGTTTGCCATCTCGGCCCGCGAAGCCGCCAGCGCCGGGGTGCATTGGACATTCGGCCCGATGCTCGACATCGCCCGCGACCCGCGCTGGGGGCGCATCATCGAAGGCTTCGGCGAAGACCCGCATTTGGCGGGGCGCATGGCGGCGGCGGCGGTACGCGGCATCCAAGGGCCGGCCGCACCCGGACAGGCTTTGCAGCCCGACCGCCTGTTGGCCTGCGCCAAGCATTACATAGGCTACGGCGCGGCGGAAGGCGGGCGCGACTATAACACGGCGGAAATGTCCGACAACACCTTGCGCAACATCTATTTGCCGCCGTTCAAGGCGGCGGTCGAGGCCGGCGTCGGTTCGGTGATGTCGGCGTTTGAAGACCTCAACGGCGAACCGGCGTCCGGCAGCCGTTATCTGTTGACCGATGTGCTGCGCGGCGAATTGGGCTTTCAAGGCTTTGTCGTCAGCGATTGGGGTTCAGTGTATGAACTGACCGCGCACCGCATCGCCAGCGATCACCGCGACGCCGCGCACATCGCCTTCAACGCCGGCGTGGACATGGACATGTGTTCCGGCTGTTTCGCCGGCCATTTGGACGGGCTGGTCGAAAGCGGCGACGTGGCCGAGGCGCGGCTGGACGAAGCGGTGCGGCGGGTGCTGGAGGCTAAATTCCGTTTGGGGCTGTTCGAGCGGCCTTACGCCGACCCGCAGCGCGGCCCGCAGGTGCAGTTCACCGAAGCACACCGCGCCGTCGCGCAGCGCTTGGCGGTACGAAGCGTCGTGCTGCTGAAAAACAACGGCCTGCTGCCGCTGCACAAAAATCCACGCAAAATCGCGCTGATCGGCCCGCTGGCCGAACAGCGCCGCGCCTTGCTCGGTTCCTGGGTCAATGATGGCCTGATTGACGAAACCGCGACCTTGCTGGAAGCGGTGCAAGCGGCCTGCCCGCAGGCCGAAATCTTCAGCGCCAGCGCGGCGGGGACCGACGAAATGCTGATGGCGGAGGCGCGCGACGAGGTGGTGGTGCTGGCGGTGGGCGAGTCCAACGCCCGCAACGGCGAGGCCAATTGCGTCGCCTCGCTGGATCTGCCCGCCGGGCAGCAAGCCTTGATCGACGCCGCGCACGGCCTGGGCAAGCCGCTGGTGTTGGTTGTGCTGGCTGGGCGACCGGTCAACCTCACCCGCGCCGTGGCACTTGCCGACGCCGTGCTGTACGCCTGGCATCCCGGAAGCCTAGGCGCGGCGGCAATCGCCGAGGTGCTGTTCGGCGACGCCGCCCCCAGCGGCAAAATGCCGATCAGCTTCCCGCGCAGCGAAGGCCAAATCCCTATTCATTACAACCACAAAAGCACCGGGCGTCCGCTGACCACATACCACGACCAGCCCGCCACGCCGCTGTTTCCATTTGGCTTTGGCCTGAGTTACACCCGTTTCGCTTATGCCGATTGCGCCGTCAGCGCCGCCACGATCACAGCCGGCGAATCTGTCACCGTCACTGTGACCGTCACCAATACGGGAAACCAAGCCGGCGAAGAAGTCACCCAATGCTATGTGCAAGACTGCGTCGCCAGCCTGACCCGGCCTGCGCGTGAATTGAAAGGCTTCCAGCGCGTCGCGCTCAAAGCCGGCGAATCGCGGCGGCTGGCGTTCGTGCTGGGGCCGGACGAACTGTCGTTTTATGGCCGCGATGGCCGCTGGCGCTTGGAGCCGGGCCGATTTAAAGTAGCCGTCGGCGGCGACAGCCGGGCGGAATGGGCCGCAGAGTGTGTGGTCGTGGCGGCGGAGGCGCTGGCGTAGCGCCGGCATCCCTGCCGGCCTTTAACATGACCTTAAGGAAGCCCTGAATAAATCCCCTCGCCTTGTGGGGAGAGGGTTAGGGTGAGGGGCAAACCATTGGATTTTAAGGCCCTCACCCCAACCCTCCCCCTGCAAGGGGGAGGGAGTAAAAACTTAATCAGACGTTTCCTTAACAGCGATAAGCCACCATGGACCACGACCAAAGCTTCAAAAACCTAATCCTCGACTATCCCGCGCAAGCGCTGGAATTCTTCGCCAATGTGCGGGATTTGGACGGGGGGGTGATAACGCCCATCCGCGAGGAGCAACTGCAAGAGAAACTCGGCAGCCGTTACTGCCGGCTCGACGTGCCGCTGCAAGTCGAATGGCCGGACGGGCGGCGGGCCGGTGTAGTGTTTGTCGTCGAAGAGGAGACCGAGCCGAAAAACTTCTCCGTCCACCGACTGATCCATTACTGCGTGGATTTGGCGGAATTGCTGAAAACCGAGCGGCTGGTGCCGGTGGTGGTGTTTCTGCATAAAGGCGGATTCAAACAGCGCTTGGATTTGGGCGACGGCTCGAAAATTTATTTGGCCTTCGAGTTCATCTACTGCGAACTGCTGATTGACTGACAAAACGGGCCAAAGAGGGCGGAAGGCGGGGCAAACTATGCGTCCGAACCGATTCCAAAGGACGCCTTCGCCATGC
>JBJSYU010000112.1:0-13634 GCA_046089945.1 Candidatus Methylumidiphilus sp. | reverse complement strand
CAGCCGACCGACGAAGCCGAGCCGAACACCATCGTCAAAGTGTTCCAAAAAGGCTACACCATCAACGAGCGCCTATTGCGCCCGGCCATGGTCGTCGTCGCGCAAAAGCCTTGAAACCGGCAGCGCAGCCCCCATAACGGCCACAGCAAAAACCCAACCCAAACAAAATCCAAACCAAGGAGCATCCCATGGCCAAAATTATCGGCATTGACTTAGGCACCACCAATTCCTGCGTCGCCATCCTCGACGGCGGCAGCCCCAAAGTGATCGAAAACAGCGAAGGCGCGCGCACCACGCCCTCCATCATCGCCTTCACCGGCGACAACGAAGTCTTGGTCGGCCAGTCCGCCAAGCGCCAAGCCGTCACCAACCCGCACAACACCTTGTTCGCGGTCAAGCGCCTGATTGGCCGCCGCTTCAAAGACGATGTCGTGCAGAAAGACATCAAAATGGTGCCGTACAAAATCACCGAGGCCGACAACGGCGACGCCTGGATCGACGTGCATGGCAAAAAAATGGCCCCGCCGGAAGTCTCCGCCCGCGTGTTGATGAAGCTGAAAAAAGACGTGGAAGCGTTTTTGGGTGAAGAAATCACCGAAGCCGTCATCACCGTCCCGGCCTACTTCAACGACAGCCAGCGCCAAGCCACCAAAGACGCCGGCCGCATCGCCGGGCTGGAAGTCAAGCGCATCATCAACGAACCGACCGCGGCCGCCTTGGCCTACGGCATGGACAAAAAGCGCGGCGACCAAAAAATCGCCGTCTACGACCTAGGCGGCGGCACCTTCGACATCTCGATCATCGAGATTGCCGAAGTCGATGGCGAACACCAGTTTGAAGTGTTGTCCACCAACGGCGACACCTTCCTAGGTGGCGAAGACTTCGACATGCGCATCATCGACTTCCTCGCCGAGACCTTCAAAAAGGACACCGGCATCGACCTGCACAAAGACTCGATGGCCTTGCAGCGCCTGAAAGAAGAAGCCGAAAAAGCCAAGATCGAACTGTCCTCCAGCCAACAGTACGACGTCAACCTGCCCTACATCACCGCCGACCAAACCGGCCCGAAGCACCTCAACCTCAAGCTGACCCGCGCCAAGCTGGAGTCCCTGGTTGAAGACCTGATCGACCGCACCAAAGGCCCATGCCTGACCGCGCTGAAAGACTCCGGCCTGAAAGCCTCCGAGATCGACGAAATCATCCTCGTCGGCGGGCAGACCCGCATGCCGAAAGTGCAGGAATACGTCAAAAACATCTTCGGCAAAGAACCGCGCAAAGACGTCAACCCCGACGAAGCCGTCGCCGTCGGCGCCGCGATTCAAGCCGGCGTGTTGGGCGGGCAGGTCAAAGACGTGCTGCTGCTCGACGTCACCCCGCTCAGCTTAGGCATCGAAACCCTAGGCGGCATCATGACCAAGCTGATCGAAAAGAACACCACGATCCCCACCAAGACCGCGCAAGTGTTCTCCACCGCCGAAGACAGCCAAACCGCCGTCACCGTCCACGTGCTGCAAGGCGAGCGCGAACTGGCCAAAGACAACAAGTCCCTAGGCCGCTTCGACCTCTCCGACATCCCGCTCGCCCCGCGCGGCGTGCCGCAGATCGAAGTCACCTTCGACATCGACGCCAACGGCATCCTCCACGTCGGCGCGAAGGACAAAGCCACCGGCAAAGAAAACAAGATCATCATCAAAGCCTCCAGCGGCCTGTCCGACGACGAAGTCAAACGCATGATTAAGGAAGCCGAACTGCATGCCGAAGAAGACAAAAAGATGCACGAGCTGATCAGCGCCCGCAACCACGCCGACTCGGTCATCCACTCCACCAACAAAACCCTGCACGAACTCGGCGACAAAGTGCAGGCGGACGAAAAGTCCAAGATCGACGCCGCGATAGACGCGCTGAAAAAAGCCATCACCAGCGACGACAAAGCCGACATCGACGCCAAGACCGAAGCCCTCACCGACGTAGCCGGCAAACTCGCCGAACGCCTCTATGCGGCGCAAGCCGGCGGCGCGGAAGGCGCTGGTGCTGGACACGAAGCCTCCTCCGGCCCCACCGACAGCGGCAAACCGGCGGAAGATGTTGTGGATGCGGAGTTTGAGGAAGTTAAGGACGATAAGAAATAAGTTCGCGCTTATTTCTTGAGACAGCGTAAGGCGGAACCGGCTTTTTGGGTTCCGCCTTTGTGCTATGTATGACACATTATTAGGCGTATTCAGGGTGAGTTAAATGAAGCTATTAGGCTTTTTTATTCTGGTTATTTTGCAGGTTGATATGAGTTATGCGGATGCTATGCTGTCTAATAGCAAGCAAGCAAGCAAGCAAGCAAGCAAGCAAGCAAGCAAGCAAGCAAGCAAGCAAGCAAGCAAGCAAGCAAGCAAGCAAGCAAGCAAGCAAGCAAGCAGTTTGGTTTTTATTTTGGCAGGACAATCTAATATGCTTGGTGCCACCCAAACTACGGCACTTGAAAACGGTCAGCTAGAACTGCTAAAACTTCCAAAAAATGTTGTTTTTTATTATGGTTGGGGTCAAGGAGAAAATAGTGTATTAAGAATGTCCTCTTTTGAAGGGCAAGGCGCTAGTTTACATCAATTTGGGCCAGAAATAAGCTTTTCTCACGAAATAGTAAAATATTTTCCAGATCAAAAAATCATTCTAATAAAATATGCTGCCCCTGGTTCATCTACTTATGATTGGGCACCTGAGTGGGTGAAAAATAACAAATTCACACAGCCTGACCCAGCATATGAAAGATTATATGATAAGCTCAACGCCAAAATCGAACATGCATTGAAAATTGAGGGGGTTGCGACAAAAATTTCTGCTCTATTATGGTTTCAAGGAGAAGCAGATGCGGCACTCCATGCGTCAGCATATAAAGAGAGAACCTTGTATTTTGTTGATCGACTCAAAAAGCATCTAGCTTCGCCGAAGATGTGCTTTATATATGGAAAAATTTATGACTATCAAAAAGTAAATACTCAAATATTTTCGGAATGGAACACGCTTGCAAAAATAAGGCAAGAACAAGAAAGCATTGCCAAAGAATATCTTTCGGCATACATGGTTACAACTGACGACTTAAGCCTATTACCAGATAAGCTTCATTTTGATGAAATCAGCCAACTAGAAATAGGTAAGCGCTTTGCTCAAACCTATGCGCAAAGATGTAAATTCAAGTAGTCGAGTAGGGTGGGCAGACGGCTCTATCGTCTGCCCACGCGCAAATTATACGGCCAATTAAAATATGAAAGTTCGATTGCGCACGATCCACAGCGAAGCCGAATACGATCATGCTATCCAAGTATTGAACGAGCTACTGGACGCAGGTGGTGCCAATGAAAGCCATGTAGGGTGCGCATCGCGCACCATTAACGGATTTTGATGCTTGTAACGATATTGATTCCGTTCGCAATCTTTGGCTTAACCAAATACTCTTGGATAACCGGGCATCGTAAACGGTGCGCGGTGCGCACCCTACAATATTGATCGTTCCCACGCTCCGCGTGGGAATGCATCCCCCGACGCTCCAGCGTCGCGGAGCAAACAATGCGCGAGGCTAAAGCCATGCCAACACAGCAAGTCAGCTTGCAAGAATGCAGCGCCGATTTTCCTGCGGTCTTTGATCGAGTGCTACGCAACCATGAAGTCATCTCAGTCTGCAAAGCGCCTGAGCAGGCAATAGTGATATTAGATGCGAAAGAATATAGCAGCCTGCTTGAAACGTTATACCTATTGAGCGATCCCGTCAACGCCACTCGCCTGCGTGAAGGCATCGCCCAACACCAGCCGACCGATATTGATTTCAGCCAAGGCGTGAGAGGCAAGTTTTATCAACCCAACTTAAAACTAAACCTGCCGGTTTACTTGGATGAAAATGTCCAAAAATTTCTCACCACCATCGCCGAGAAAGAAGGCGTGGAAGTTTCTGATATTGCCAATGCTTTATGTGAGAAAAAAGCCATCAGCGAAAACGCAGACAACGTGGTGCTTGAACATCTTCGGCATATCCGCAGCCGTGTCGATCAAATTGCCGAGGATGTGGGCGATTTAAAGCAGCGTATGTCCAGCTTGGAAAACGCCATGAAACTCCATGACCAGCAACCAAACACCTTAACGGGAACACCCCAATGCTGAACATGACCGAATTACACAATCTGCCAGCCGTGGAAAAACTCAAAATCATCGAATCCTTATGGGCAGATCTAACCGGTGACGAAGCCGAAATGCCCAACTTGGCTTGGCACGAAACCGAACTGAGCCAGACCGAAAAAAATTACCAAGCCGGCAATGTTCAAGCCATCGACTGGCAACAAGCGAAAAAACAACTACGCGCTGAATTTGAATGAAAATTGAAATTCTCAGCGCAGCCATAGACGATATTGCTGAAGGCCGAAGATTTTACGACCGCCAAGAATCAGGCGTAGGCGATTATTTTTTCGACAGCCTTTTCGCCGATATAGATTCTTTGGCTCTCTATGCCGGCATCCATTCTGTCCATTTTGGATTTTATCGATTGCTGGCAAAACGTTTCCCATATGCGGTTTACTACAAGATAATTAGCGGCAAAATAATTGTGTTCCGTGTGCTGGATTGCAGGCGCAACCCCAAAAAGATTCGCAAAATGCTTGAAGCAAACAAATAAAACAGCCTGATAAGTCGGGCAACAGCTTTATCAAGGATAGCAGCACATGGAGTCCAAAGCTGGCTTTGGACAAAACCTAAATGCAGCCAAAGCAAGCTTTGGACTCCGCTATTGAGTTGAAAACTAACCTAGGGGGATACAAGCGATGGCTTTAATGCATCTGGTTTATCTTAGCTCGCTGGTCGATATCAGCTTGGAAAGCGAAATCCCCAAGATTTTGGAATCGTCTGTCCGCAACAACCCGGTGAGCGGCATTACTGGCATGTTGTTGTATTGCGACGGCAATTTTATTCAAGTGTTGGAAGGCGAGACGGATGCGGTGCTGGAGGTGTTCGACCGCATTTGCGCCGATTGCCGGCATCGTGATATTTTTGAAGTCATGCGCGAGCCAATCGCCGAGCGTGAGTTTGCGCAATGGAGCATGGGCTATAACCACATCAAGGAAGGCGTGTTGCGCAAGTTTCCAAACTATGTGCCGTTTTTCAATTGCCGGCGGGATGATCCGACATTTGCCATCAACTCAAGCACGGCCATGGAATTGTTGCGGCAATTTGCGTTAGAAAATCATTGACCCAACCCAGCGAGAGCAAACCATGAGCCAAAAAATACTCGTCGTCGTCACCAGAAAGGTTTATCGATAACAAAAACCGCCAGCAATGGCATAACCATTAACCCTTGACCGGAAGCCGCTTGCGCAAGCCTGCGGCTGGATGCATTTATGGCTACCAAAGAAGATTTTTACGAATTGCTGGGTGTCCCGCGCAATGCCAGCGACGACGACATCAAAAAGAGCTTCCGCCGTTTGGCGATGAAATACCATCCCGACCGCAATCCCGGCGACAAGCCTGCGGAGGAGAAATTCAAAAAGGTCAAGGAAGCCTACGAGATACTCTCCGACCCGAAAAAGCGTTCGGCTTACGACCAATTCGGCCATGCCGGTGTAGACCCGTCGATGGGCGGCGGCGCCCACAGCGCGGAGTTTTCCGACGTGTTCGGCGATATATTCGGCGACATTTTCGGCGCGGGCGGGCGGCGTGGCGGCGGCGGTCGCAACCGGGCGCAGCGCGGATCGGATTTGCGCTACAACCTCGACCTCAGCTTGGAAGACGCCGTCGCCGGCACGGAATCCAAAATCCGCGTGCCGACTTACATCGCCTGCGAAACCTGCGGCGGCACCGGCGCGAAAAAAGGCTCGACGCCGGTCACATGCACCACCTGCCAAGGCCATGGCGTGGTGCGTATGCAGCAGGGTTTTTTCGCGGTGCAGCAAACCTGCCCGGCTTGCCACGGCAGCGGCCAGCAGATCAAAGACCCCTGCCGCAGTTGCTACGGCCAAGGCCGGGTGCAGGAAACCAAGACGCTGTCGGTGAAAATCCCCGCCGGCGTGGACACTGGCGACCGCATCCGCTTGGGCGGCGAGGGCGAGAGCGGCCAATTCGGTGGGCCGGCCGGCGATTTGTATGTGCAGGTCAACGTCAAGGAACACCCGATTTTCACCCGTGACGGCGCGAACCTGTTTTGCGAAGTGCCGATCAGTTTCCCCACCGCCTGCTTAGGCGGCGACTTGGAAGTGCCGACGCTAGACGGCAAAGTGTCGTTGAAGATTCCTGCGGAAACGCAAACTGGCAAAAGTTTCCGCATCCGTGGCAAAGGCGTCAAGCCAGTGCGCGGCGGGCCGGTTGGCGATTTGGTCTGCAAAGTCCGCATCGAAACCCCGGTCAACCTGACCAAAGACCAAATCGAGATGGTGAAGAAACTCGATGAATCACTCGTCGGTGCGGCCGACACCCACAGCCCGCAAGCGCAAGGCTGGCTGGATGGCGTGAAGACGTTTTTTGACAAGTTAGGCTTATAGTTTAAGAATTTCTCCCCTCTCCCCCGGCCCCTCTCCCCAAAGGGAGAGGGGAGAACAGCCCCTCCCCCTGCGGAAGTGGCAATGCTTCGCTAAGGGTATACGCCCAAAGCCACCGCATGGCAATCTTCGAGATGTGCGGCGACCATTTCAACCACTAATCCCTCCACTTCGCCCGTCTCTGCCATTTTCCGCAGCAGCGCAATAATATCAGTCGGCGGCGTCGCCGGGCGGTAAGGCCGCTGTTGCGCCATGGCTTGGAAAATATCGGCGACGCGGATAATCCGCGCTTCCAAGCTCAAATCCTCGCCTTGCAATTGAAACGGATAGCCTACACCGCTGATGGCTTCGTGGTGGAATGCCGCCCATTGCGCAATTTCCTCAATGCCGTTCAAGGGTTCCAATATTTTCCAGGTGACTAGGCTGTGGCTTTTCATCACCTGCCATTCGTCGGCATCCAGCTTGCCG
This sequence comes from Candidatus Methylumidiphilus sp., assembly GCA_046089945.1. Taxonomy (GTDB): domain Bacteria; phylum Pseudomonadota; class Gammaproteobacteria; order Methylococcales; family Methylococcaceae; genus Methylumidiphilus. The sequence continues at coordinate 6,666 of JBJSYU010000112.1, read as the reverse complement.
GGTTTGTCGAGGATTTCATCGGGTATCTGCAATTTGCCGATATCGTGCAGTAAACCGGCAATTTCCAGCTTGTCCGTGGTTTCGCTGGGAAAGTTTGCCAACACGCCGATGAATTTCGCCAGCCGCGCCACGCCTAAGGAATGTTCGGCGGTATACGGCGATTTGGCATCGACAATCTGCGCGATCAATACTGCGAAGCTGCGCAACTGAATCAGATTCAGCACACATTCACGCTCCGGCAGCGGTATGTCCTGCATGGCTAGGCCCAGATTTTCCGGCTTGAGCTTATCCCAAAACCAATCTTCGGCGGAAACCTGCAAAAACGCCTCCACCCATGCCGGTGCAAAATACTCGCCGGAATACCCCGCCACGCGGCGACGCAGTTCCGCTAGTCGGAAATCCGGGGCGGCGTCGGCATAATAATGCCCACTGAGCATATCGACGCGGTCGCACAGATACAGCAGATTGCTGTGCAACGCGATTGCCTGCGGCAAATTCTGCGCTTGTAAATCTTGCCAATGCGTATGATGGTGGCGAATAATAGGGGCGAGATGCGCGAAGGGCGGGAATCCCTCCAATAACAACAGGCCGCGCTGGCAATGTGCATCCGCGCCTTTCCAATCCAATTCCGAGACGATTTTGCGGTGTATCCGCGTCGAAGACACGCCGCAGTCGTGCAACAAACCGGCTTCAAACAAGACCACTTGCTCGGCTTCGTCCATGCCGGCTTGGCGGGCGCATTCCCGCGCCATCACGCCGACCCGTTTGCCATGGGCGGTGTCGTTGACGCCGACTAAATCGACCGCATTGGCAATGGTTTCCGCCAGCCGTCGAATATTCAGACTAAACAACGGCATTAGGATTTACTCCACAAGTTCGGCGCGGTAACGCCAGACTTTCAGCGTGTCCGACCAATACCCACCCGGCAGGCCGGCTTTGCGTTTTAAATGTTCGAGAAACTGCGCAGGTTCCGGCAATTGTTCCCACACCGAAGGCAGGAAAGTGCCGCGCCGCCGGCCTTCCTCCAAAATCAAGCCATCCACGCCCGGCCGCAGTTGCGCCAGCAAGTCTTGCTCGGAACTAAACCGCATAGGCTCGGCGGGCGTCAGCAGCGACAAATGGATATCCAAATCTGCCCATTCGTCGGCGGCTAGTGGCGGAAAGCGCGGGTCGCGGAACGCGGCGGCGTAGGCGTTTTCGGCGATGTCCTGCGCCAGCGGGCGCACCGCCTCCAACATGCCGATGCAGCCGCGCAGTTCGCCGTGCTTTTGCAAGGTCACGAAGCTGGCGCGAACGGCTTGCAGCGGCGGCGGCAGCGCGGTCACGTCCACCGCCAGCGGCCGGCCGACGTCCAAGCCCTGGCGGATCGAATCGCGGGCCAGTCGCAACAATGTTTGCCGCTGCTCGGCGTTCAAGCCGCTGTCGGGCCGTGGGTATTCAAGCGCATAGGCGCCGTAGCCGACGACGCGGTCTTTGCTGCCGGCGGTGTCGCCGGAATTGCGCAAATCCAAGGTCGTCACCGTCAGCCCGCGCCGCTTGGCGGCAATCAACAAGCCGCTGATCGGCAAGCGGCCGCAGGCGTCGTCATAGCCGATATCCTCGCGGCGCAGCGTTTCGATGGCTTTTGAGGTGGCGCTGTCCATGCGCTGCGCGGTGGCGTAGTCGTGGTAATGGCTTAAGTCCGAACTGACGACGATCAAGGTTTCCTCGCCGCCCCACAGATCCTCCAACACGGCGGACACCTCCTCCGGCGCGGCGTCGCCGACCACCACCGGCACCAAGCTGAACACGCCCAACACTTCCTGCAAAAACGGCAAATGCACTTCCAGGCTGTGTTCCTGCGCATGGGCTTGGTCGAGTTCGTGGACGAAGGGCAGGGTGGTCAACGCCGCGCAGGCTTGCCGGTCTATCGGCACCTCGCCCAAGGGCGTGGCGAACCACAACGCGCTGCTGACCGCCAGCCCGCGAAAGCCGACGCGGTGCGACGGCCCCAACAGCACAACGCGGCGGATCAACCCGCGCCCCGGCCGCAGCCGCACATAGGCGCTGGCGGCGATGGGGCCGGAATAAATGTAACCGGCATGCGGGGCGATGATCGCCTTCGGCAAGCCGCCCGTGGGCGTGGCGTGATCCAAATAGCTTTCGACCATCGCGGCAAGCTGGTGCTTGTCCGCCGGATAAAACGTGCCGGCGACGGCGGCAGGGCGAGTGAGTTGCATGGCGGCTCCTGGCGGGCTTTAAGGTGGGGAGGCATTATCTTACACCCTGCATGTTATGCAGTAACCGCAACCCGGAGGGTTGCGAGTCATTCGGTTGCAAACTGAACGCTTAGGCGGGTCGGCTGATCGGCGGAGCGCCGGCATCCTTGCCGGCGCTTGCCTTATCGCCAGCCATCGGCCATATTGGCGGCGGCGGGTTGCCCAACGCTTTGTAGGAGCGGGCTTTAGCCCGCGAAAATCGCGGCCTAAAGGCCGCTCCTACGTGCGTTTGCAAGCCACGCCTTGCAACTGATAGGCGGTAAGACTGCCCCGCATCCTGTTTGCACGGTGCGGGGTTTTTACACAGAAGGAGACTACCCCCATGCTGAACCCTGTGTTGATGCTTGTTGTGTTGTTCTGCATTTTTCTGCTGGCGTTGTTATTTAATCAACACATTTCGGACTGGATTGGCGTTTTCCTCGGCTCGGATGCGATAACGCTAGACGCGCCGGAAAAGCGGTTTAGTATTATCGCCAGTGGCATTGCAATTGCCGCCGTCATAATGAAGGTGCCATCTTGGCTATACGAAAAATTGCGCCATAAACCCCCAACGCTACCACCAGAAATTGTCTTTGTGCAGCAAATGCCGACGCCAAACGGCGAGGCATTGCTGAAAGCCTATTGCCAAAAACTGCGCAAAACCTGCGAATTGATCGACTTGTCGCTGGTGGACACCAAATTTTTCGAGTATGCCCGCAGTGTGGAAAGCAGTATTACCTTGCCGCTGGTGTATCAGGAAATGGATGTTTTGCCTTGCCATCCGAGCAAACAAGATAGGCAAGATGCCGAAGACCCGGCGCAGGTGCGCGGTGAGTCGCGCACGCCTTTATTGCAAGCGCTGGCCGGGGACACATACCGGCGGGTGGTGTTGCTTGGCGATCCCGGATCGGGCAAAAGCATCGCCATGGATAATCTGGCTTGGCTGTTGGCCGGCTATGTCATTGGCGAGCGCGACGAGCGTTTGCCGATGCCGTTGCGCGATTCCCCGCCGGTCGTGCGGGTGCGGCTGCGTTCGGCGGCGCTATTATGTCGGCAGGACGGGTTTGACCTAATCAAAGCCATGTGCCATGAAGTTTGCGCCCTATTGGAGGATAGCGGCGCGGCGCTGTGGCAGGTATTGCAAACGCCGTTGCTCGACCATGGCGTCATATTGCTGGACGGGCTGGACGAAGTGCCGGAAACCGACGGCATGCGAGCCGATATGTTCGACGCCATCGACGCCTTGGTGAAAAGCCTGGGGCCGCGCGCAAGGCTGATTATCACCAGCCGCCCGTATGTGTTTGAAGATACGCAGCGCTATTGGTTGGACGGGTTTGCCAGCTTGGAACTGCAACCCATGGATAATAGCCAAGTTGAGCGCTTTATCGAGCATTGGTATCGGCTCATGCGGGAAACCCGCAGGCGCAGTGTAGCCTTGGCGCGGCGCAAGGCGCACGAATTGTTTGTGGAATTGCAAGACCGCGAGTATTTGCTGGAACCGGCCCGCCGTCCGTTGATTCTGACGCTGTTGGTGTCTTTGCACTTTGCCCGCGAAGTGTTGCCGCATTCCCGCGCCGAACTGTACCAAGAGGCGATTGCGTTGATGTTGGAGCGTTGGGCGCAGCGCATTTACCGCGACAATCCGGATTATCCGCTGGACGAATATGAGCGCAAGGCATTGCGGGAAAGTGAGGCCACACGCAAGATCGCTTTGCAAAAGCTGGCAATGTCGGCGCACCGCAACAAACAATTGCAAATCTCCGACCGCGAGATTAAAGGCTTGTTTTCTGATTTTCTGCCGGGGGATTGCAACGCGGGCAATTTGCTGGACTTTATCCGCTACCGCAGCGGCATATTAAAACCGGGGCAGGGCAGTAGCTTTGAATTTTACCATCGCTCGTTCCAAGATTATCTGGCGGCGCTGGATATTGCCGAAATGGATGATTGGCAAGACCAGATTGAGCGCCTGTTGCGCGAAGAAGGCCGCGACTGGTGGGGCGAGGTGTATTTGCTATTGGTCAGCGCGAAAGTGGCCGGCCACAGCAAGCCGGATGCCGTGGCTTTGCTGCGGCGTTTTGTGCCGGAACATATCGATTATGCCGGTTATGAGGCGGGCGAATGGCAATGGCTGTTTCTCTCCGCCCGCGCCGTGATTGAACAGCAAAAGCCCCTGCAAAACTACGACAACAAGCATTACCAGAAACTTCGGTGCGATTTGACGGCGCATTTGCTGGCACTGACCGAACGGGGCCATGACTATGCTTTGCCGGTGGCGGTGCGCGCCGAAGCCGGGCGTTTGCTGGGCGAGTTGGGCGATCCGCGACCGGGCGTCACGGTGCGCTGCGACGACTCAGGCCGACCGCTGCGTTTTACGGTTGACGGTCGGGAAACCGATTTGCCGGATATTGTCTGGGAGGTGATTCCGGGCGGCCCGGATGGGGATTTTCGCATCAGCCGTTATCCGGTGACGAATGCGCAATTTGCCTGTTTTGTCGATGCCGACGGTTATCAGGACGAGCGCTATTGGTTGCAACCGCCCGCCGCTTTGGATTGGCTGCGGGAAACGTTTGGCAAGGTGGATTCGGCCCTATCGGATATCCGCCGCCAGCCTAGGTTTTGGGAGCAACGCAAATGGAACAACCCCAACCATCCGGTCGTCGGAATAAGCTGGTATGAGGCTTTGGCGTTTTGTCATTGGTTGGACGCCAGCGGCCAGTATCCGGGCCACGTGCGCCTGCCGACCGAGGCGGAATGGGAATTTGCCGCCGGTGGGCCTTTGGGTTTGCAGTATGCCTGGGGTGATACAGCCGACCCTAGCTTGGGCAACTATCGCGACACGAAATTGGGGCGGACTTCGGCGGTGGGTTTGTTTCCTTGCGGGAAAGCCTTTGCAGAACAGGGCGTGGCGCTTTACGATATGTCCGGCAATGTGTGGGAATGGACTAGCAGCCTGTGGGACAATCAGGAAGCCCAGCGCGAAAATGCAGAACTGGCTATTCGCGGCGGCTCCTGGTTCGATGGGGCGGGCGGCGTCCGCTGCGCCTATCGCCTCAGGAGCCATCCCCTCGATCGGTACAACTTCGTGGGGTTTCGGTTGTTGTGTGGGGTTCTCCCTGGTGCCTTCTGATTTCTGACTTCTGATTTCTGAATTGCTGTTTTCTGCCTTTCTGTGTTTTTTTATTTTTTCTTTTCGCCGCGCAGCGGCGGCTGGCCGTCTACGCAAGTGTGCCAATGCCCGTCATTCCGGTCGGGAGCCGGAATCCAGCGCCCAAGGATGGCAAGCTTTGAGTTTCCGCAGTGCTTATCAAGCATTTGCGTAACCGGCAAGTTACCGTCCCTGGACGCTGGATTCCGGCTCCCGGCCGGAATGACGGAGTTTCTTTCGGCATGGGCTGAAACGTCTTTATAGCTAAGACATGTGTCGTTTTACCGACAGTCATCGAATACTCTGCCCGGCACTTGCCGCCACCCACATTTTTAAACCCTCCGAGTTATCACCGGCCATTGATTATGCAACACGACGCCAGTTATAAATTGTTGTTCAGCCACCCGGCGATGGTGGCGGATTTGTTGCGTGGGTTTGTGCGCGAGCCGTGGGTGGCGGATTTGGATTTTGCTAGTTTGGAGAAGGTGAACGCGAGTTATGTCAGTGAGGATTTGCGCCGGCGCGAGGATGATGTGGTGTGGCGGCTGCGGCTGGGGCCGCGCTGGGTGTATGTGTATGTGCTGCTGGAGTTCCAAAGCACGGTGGCGCCGTTTATGGCGGTGCGGCTGTTGACCTATGTCGGGCTGTTGTATCAGGATTTGATCCGCCAGGGCTTGCCGTCCGGGGCGTTGCCGCCGGTGTTGCCGGTGGTGATTTACAACGGCGGGCCGAGGTGGACGGCGCCGACGGAGTTGGCGCAGTTGGTCGAGCCTATGCCGACGGCGCTGCGGCATTATCAGCCAAATTTGCATTATTGGCTGCTGGACGAAAACCGCTTGCCCGCGCCGACGTTGCCGTCGGAGAATGCGGTGACGGCGCTGCTGTTGCTGGAGCGCAGCCGCGCCCCGGCGGATGTGCTGGCGGCGTTGGACAAGTTGCTGCGCTGGCTGGACGCGGAGGCGCAGCGCCCGTTGCGGCGGGCGTTCGCCATTTGGGTGCAGCGGGTGTTGCTGCGCGAGCGGCTGGCGGGGCAGGCTTTAGCGGAATCAAACGAACTCAACGAACTGAACGAGGTGCGCGATATGTTGGCGGAACGAGTCAAAGAGTGGACGGAGCAGTGGAAGCAGGAGGGTTTGGCCGAAGGGAGGCAGGAGGGTTTGCAGGAGGGTTTGCAGCGCGGGCGCGTGGAGGGGGAGGCGGATTTGCTGTTGCGGCAGTTAGGCCGACGCTTCGGGCCTGTGTCTGAGGCCACCCGCCAGCGCGTCGCCGCCGCCGATGCTGAAA
>JBJSYU010000111.1:0-4394 GCA_046089945.1 Candidatus Methylumidiphilus sp. | reverse complement strand
AGCACCAACGAAGAACTGCACTCGGTCAACGAGGAACTCTACAGCGTCAACGCCGAGCATGAGTTGAAAATCCGCGAACTGAACAAGCTCAGCAGCGACTTGCGCAACCTCATCCAATCCACGGACACCGCCACGCTGTTTCTGGACACCGATTGCCAAGTGCGGCTGTTCACCCCGCGCGCCACCGAAATTTTCAGCCTGTATCCGCAAGACATCGGCCGCGACCTGCGGCATTTCCAGCCGGCGCAGCCGGACGAGCATCTGTTCGCCGACATCGAGCGCGTGCTGTCGAATTCCGTGCCGGTCGAGCGGCGGCTGTCTTGGGGCGACAACCGCGTGTTCCTGCGCCGTTGCACCGCCTACCAAGACATCCCCGGCAAGCTGGCTGGCGTGGTCATCAACTACGTCGATATCAGCCTCATCACCTACACCCGCCAAGCCTTGGACGAAAGCGAAGCCCGCTTTGAACTGATTTTGAAGACCGCCCCGCATGCCATCTTGGTGGTGTCCGCCGACGGCGCCATCATCATCGCCAACGACCAGGCCGAAGCCATGTTCCGCTATCCCGCAGGCGGCATGATCGGCCTCGCCGTGGAAGAGTTGATGGCGGAAAACCTGCGCGCCGCCCATGTGCGCCAACGTGTGGCCTACATGCAAGCGCCCTATCTGCGCAAACTCGGCGAACAGCGCACGGTCAACGCCCGCCGCCGCGACGGCAGCGAATTCGCCGTGGAAATCACCCTAGGCCCGCTGAATGCGTTCGGCGTCGCTTATGTGGTCGCCACCGTCGTCGATGTCACCGAGCGCAAACAGGCCGAAGCCGCGCAAACGCTGGCGCTGGAAAACGCCCAGCGCCTGGCGCGCGCCAAAAGCGCCTTCGTCGCCAACATGAGCCACGAAATCCGCACGCCGATGAACGCCATCATCGGCTTCACCTATTTGCTCAAGCGCAACGCCACCTCCCCGGAGCAAGCCGAGCGCCTCGACAAAATCAACAGCGCCGCCGAACACCTGCTGTCCATCATCAACGGCATCCTCGATTTGTCGAAGATCGAAGCCGGCAAGCTGGTTCTGGAACAGACCGATTTCTCGCTGCGCAGCCTGCTCGACCCCCTGCTGTCTACGGTGGTCGGCGCGGCGCGGGCCAAAGGGCTGGCGTTCAGCGTCGATTTCGACAGCCTGCCCAAGCATCTCAACGGCGACCCCACGCGCCTGCGCCAAGCCCTGCTGAACTACATCGACAACGCCATCAAATTCACCGAGCGCGGCAGCGTCGCCGTCCGCGCCGAGGTGCTGGCCGAACACGGCGCGGACATCTTAGTCCGCTTCGAGGTGAGCGACAGCGGCATCGGCATCGCCCCGGAAGTGCAGGCGCACTTGTTCCAAGCCTTCGAGCAGGCCGACGCCTCGACCACGCGCAAATACGGCGGCACCGGCCTGGGGCTGGTCATCACGCAACGGCTGGCGGCGCTGATGGGCGGCGAGGCCGGCGCCGAAAGCGCGTTGGGCGCAGGCAGCCGTTTCTGGTTCACCGCGCAACTGCGCCGCGCCGCCAGCGCCGCGCCCAGCCCCGCGCTCAAAGCCCCGCCCGCCGCCAGCGCGGACGAAACCGCCCTGCGCACCCGCCACGGCCAAGCCCGGCTGCTGCTGGTCGAAGACGACCCGGTCAACCGCGAAGTCGCCTTGGACGTGCTGCGCGAGGCCGGGCTGAACGTGGACTGCGCCGAAGACGGCCGGCAAGCCCTGGACATGGCCCGCCGCCAGCATTACGACTTGATCTTGATGGACATGCAAATGCCGGTCATGGATGGGCTGGAAGCCACCCGCGCCCTGCGCGCCCGGCCCGGCCGCCAATCCCCCATCGTCGCCATGACCGCCAACGCCTTTGAGGAAGACCGCGACGCCTGCCTGGCCGCCGGCATGAACGACTTCGTCGCCAAGCCGGTGAAGTCCGACGTGCTGTACGCCGTCTTGCTGAAATGGCTGACGCCGCCGGGGGCGCTCCCGTCATAAGCCGCCTCAACAACTCTCCATATACTCCACCCGCAACTGCACCGTGCGGTTGTCGCGGAATTCGTTCACGTCGAGCTTGTAGGCGAGGCGCAGCCGGCGGCAGCCGAGCCAGCTTTCCGGGTTGTCCACGAAAAAGGCGATGGCGTCGATCATGCGCAGTTGGTCGGGGGTGCGCAGCACCAGCTTGAGGTGTTTTTCGCCGACGATGCGCGCCTGCACCACGTCAAATTCGCCGTCGAAGGTCGGTTCGGGAAAGCCCTGCCCCCACGGCCCGCCTTGTTGCAGCAGTTCCGCGCTTTCCAGCCGCAGTTCTTCGGCGTCGAGTTCGCCGTCGCTGTGGACGCTGTGCGCCAAGTCCAGGCCGTGCAGGCGCTTGCGGACTTCGGCGTCGAACACTTGCGCGAAGGCCGGGTAGGCTTCGCGCTCCAGACTGAGGCCGGCCGCCATGGCGTGGCCACCGAAGCGGGTCAGCAGGCCGGGGTAGGCGGCGGCGATGTCGCTTAGCACGTCGCGGATATGCACACCGGGGATGGAGCGGGCCGAGCCTTTGACTTCACTGCCGCCGGCCGGGGCGAAGGCGATGGTCGGCCGGTGCAGCCGGTCTTTCACCCGCGAGGCGAGGATGCCGATGACGCCCTGGTGCCAAGAGGCGTCGAACAGGCAGACGCCGGCCAGGTCTTGCGCTTTTTTGCCGGCGTCGAGGTTTTCGAGGATGGCGTAGGCGTCCAGCTTCATTTGGTCTTCGATGTCGCGGCGGTCGCGGTTGAGCTGGTCAAGCTGCGCGGCCAGCGCCCGCGCCGCCGCCGGATTGTCGCTAAGCAGGCATTCGATGCCTTGCGCCATGTCTTCCAGCCGCCCCGCCGCATTCAGCCTAGGCCCGGCGGCAAAGCCCAAGTCGGCGGCAACCACACCGCTCAATTTGCGCCCGGCGATTTCCAGCAACGCGCTGACGCCGGGCCGGGCTTGGCCTAGGCGGATGCGCTGCAAGCCTTGATGCACCAAAATGCGGTTGACGCGATCCAGTGCGACCACGTCGGCGACGGTGCCGAGTGCCACCAAATCCAGCCATTGGCCCAAGTTCGGCTCGGCGATGCCTTGCGCGGCGAACCAGCCGATTTCGCGCAGCTTCGCCCGCAGCGCCATCAGCACATAAAACATCACGCCGACGCCGGCCAGGGCTTTGCTGGGGAATTCATCGCCTGCGAGGTTGGGGTTGACGATGGCCTCGGCCGGCGGCAGTTCGGCACCGGGCAGGTGGTGGTCGGTGACCAAGACTTTCAAGCCCAAAGCCTGCGCCGCCTTGACGCCGTCGATGCTGGAAATGCCGTTGTCCACGGTAATCAGCACGTCGGGCCGCTGCTTTGCGGCGACCTCGACAATCTCCGGGGTCAGGCCGTAGCCGAAACGGAAGCGGTCGGGAACGATGTACGAGACTTGCGCCGCGCCCATCGCCCGCAGGCCGAGCAGCCCCAACGCGCAACTGGTCGCCCCGTCGGCGTCGAAGTCGGCGACGATGAGCAGATGTTGGCGGGCCTTGAATGCCTCGACCAGATGGGCCACGAGGTTTTCCATGCCCGACAGCAGCCACGGCGAGGGGAGCTTCGCCAAGCCGCGCTCCAATTCTTCCGGGTCAGTCAGGTTGCGGCTTAAATAAATGCGGCGCAGCAGCGGGGGAAGGTTTGGCAACTGGCCGTTTTGCGCGGGCTGCGGGCGGCGGATGATTTTTTTGGGGACGGGGTGCTGGGGCATAGACTCTGCGGAGTTTGGGGTGGGGCAAACCTGCGGCGCACAGCCTGTGGCTTATGAGTTTGCGAGCCTGGTGATAATCGGTTCATTGTACGTGATTCGACCATTGGCAACGGATATGGCGCTTTGCTTAATGAGTTCCTCAATGAGCATTTCTGGGGTAAGCGTGTCATCTTTGAAGCCGCTATTTATATGGTTAAGAAGAGTTTCGGGTTTGACCGGGCGGTTCTTGCTATTTTTGAGAAGAGAGACGCAGCAGGACTGTATTGGAGAAGGTGCCACTGATGGATTAGACACGGCCAACAATTCTTCTTTTTTCGTGTTAATCCGCTCAGCCGTCCGACCCTGGCTTTTTAGCAAGTTGATGACATGATCCAGATCCGTATCTTCCGATACCACAGTGAAATGGGTGTTTTGCGGCAATTGCTGCATCAACACGCCGGCCCAAAAGGTGATGCCAAAGTCGGCTGCGTTTTTGCCGATGCCTGGGGTTTTGAATATCTTCAGCCGATTGCTGTTGACTGTTTGGGTGAGTGGCATAATCCAGTCAATGGGAATTTTGGCGCCGCTTTGCGCGTAGCAAATGACAACTTGCGAAAATTGCTGCAAATCTTTCATCAACTGGTGAATCTGGT
>JBJSYU010000110.1:0-4473 GCA_046089945.1 Candidatus Methylumidiphilus sp. | reverse complement strand
CATCCTGCCGGCCATTGTGGGGAGAGGCATTCGCCCCGCCCGGCCTAAATGCGGTTTGGAGCTTAATGGGTTTCGCGGGGATTGTAAAACGCAAGGCTAGGCGCGGGGGGTATATGCGCCGTTGCCACAGGCGTGTGGGATGGACAGCCTAGCGGTGGTTTCGCTGTTTCGTTGATTATTATTTTTTCCGTCCAGCCCTGGGGTTTAGTGGCGCGTGAAATTTCCACGGCGGGGCGATGGTAGAATGTCGCTTTTTCTTGGGTGCCGCCCTTGAGATACAGCCCTGAAAAATTCCAGGCCGACCCTTACGCCGCGCTGGGCGCGAAGCGGGTCATGCCGATCCGGCGGGTGTTTGCGCTGATTGCGGTGGTCAACGGCTTGGCGCTGGCGGCGCTGGTCGCCAGCTCGTTTTGGCTGCTGGACGCCTCCAAGCGGCTGGCGCAGGCGAATGTCATCCGCCACCAGTCGTATTTGCTGGCGACGGAGCTGCGGCAAAGCTCGGACGACCTGACGCGGTTCGCGCGCACCTATGTGCTGACCGGCGAGCCGAAATGGGAGGCGATGTACTGGGACACGCTGGCGATACGCAATGGCAGCAAGCCCCGGCCCGACCGCTACGAGTCGATCTACTGGGACATCGCGGTGGTGGACCCGGCGTTTCGGGCGGACGCGCCGACCACGCAGGAGGCACTCGACAAGCGCATGGAGCAGCTGGGCTTCACGGCGGAGGAAATGGACAAGCTCAAAGAGGCCGAGGCGCACTCCAACGCGCTGGTGAACATCGAGCGCATCGCCATGCATGCGGTCAAGGGCTTGTTTCTCGACGGCAACGGCAATTTCAGCGTCCACGGCAAGCCCAACCTTGATCTGGCCCGCCGCATCATGCACGACGACGCCTACCATCAGGCCAAGGCCGCGATCATGCGGCCAATCAGCGAAGCCTACGACCGGCTGGACGAGCGCACCGGGCGGCAGGTGAAGATGGACAGCCACCGCCAACAATTACTGCTGGAACTGACCGTGGCCTTGATCGCGCTGCTCGGCGCGTTGGCGATAGGCTCGTATTGGATCATGGCGCGGCGCATCGTGCGCCCGCTGGCGCGGCTGGCGCTGGAGGCCGACCACATCCACGGCGACGGCACCGCGCAGCAGTTGACGGTGCGCACCGACGACGAGGTGGGGCGGCTGGCGTTGGCGTTCAACGCGGTCATGGTGCGGATACGCGAGGCGCTGGCCGAGGTGGACTCGGCCAACCGCGAAATCGCCGTGGCCTATTCGCAAATCAACGACTCGATCAACTACGCCAGCCTGTTGCAGCATGTGCTGCTGCCGCCCCGGCAGGTGATGCAGACCTTCGCCGACGACCATTTCGTGCTATGGCAGCCCCGCGACGTGGTCGGCGGCGATTTTTATGTGTTCCACGCCGAGAACGAGCGCTATCTGGTCGGCATCGTCGATTGCGCCGGCCATGGCGTGCCGGGGGCGATGATGACGATGCTGGACCGCGCCGGCATCGACCGTGCCATCCACCAGGCCGGCATCGCCTCGCCGGCGGCCGTCCTCGCCCACACCGACGGGCTGATGCGGGCGATGCTCAGCGACGCCCACCTCAGCCGCGCCATCGCCACCAATATGGACGCCGGGCTGGTGTATGTGGATCGGCAGGCCGGGATTTTGCGCTTTGTCGGCGCGAAGATTTCGCTGTATTGGACGAACGGCGAGGCGGTGGAGGAATTGAAGGGCAACCGCCGGGCTTTGGGCGAGCGCAAGCCTGGGGAATACATGGACGCCGAAATTCCCATTTTGCCGGGCTGGACATACTATATGACCACCGACGGCTTTCTCGACCAGTCCGGCGGCGAACAGGGTTTTAGCTTTGGCTTAGGCCGCTTTACCGCGATGCTGCGCGAACATGCCCATTACCCCTTGGATCAGCAAAGCGCGGCGTTTGCGCAAGTGCTGGCCGAGTATCGCGGCGAGCGCCCGCAACGCGATGACATTACCCTATTGTGTTTCCGTTTCAACTGACGCCACTTGACAGCGAGAACTTATGAAAAACGACGGACTTTTCGCCCTGCGCGAGCATTTCAACGGCCAGAACATTTTGATTTGCTTCAACGGCCCGATATCAAGGAGCTTGTTGGAAGAGATTGGCAATGCCTTGAAAAACCATATGCAGGCCGCACATACCCAATCTTCCGCCGCGCTGGACGTGTTCGGCGTGTATATTGAAATGAGCCAGAATATCCGCCACTACGCGGCCAGCCGGGGTTATGGCGATGCCGAATCGTCGGCGACCGTGGTGATTGCCCGCGAGGACGACGGCCATTACACCGTGTCCGCCGGCAATCTGGTCGAACAAGACGACGGCCGCGCGCTGTTGGCGCGTATCGAAGCCTTGGCCGGTTTGGACAAGGCACAACTGAAAGCCGCTTACAAAGAGCAGTTGCGCAAGCCCCGCGACCCGGAGTCTAGCAGTGGCGCAGGGCTGGGGCTGTTGGACATGGCCCGCAAAACCAGCGCCCCGTTGCAGGCCAGCCTCGTGTCTATCGATGCCGGCCGTGCTTTTTTTAGTTTACAAGCCACCATTTGATCCACCCGCCATGAGTAAACACGCAAGTAACATTATTATCCACGCCAACAATTCCACGCCGGAAATCAAGGCCGACTGGGAGTCTGGGCAGTTGACCATGGTCGGCGATTCCTACCCGGAAAACACCTTTGAACTGTTCGGCCCGGTGATCGATTGGGTCGAAGCCTACTTGAGCGACGGGCAGCGGCCGTTGCGGCTGGATTTGCAACTGGTATACCTGAACACCAGCAGTGTGCGGGCGATGATGGACATTTTCGACTTGCTGGAAGCAGCCCACGGCGAGGGCGGGGATGTGGCGGTGGCTTGGCGCTATGACCGCGACAACGAGCGTGTCGCGGAACTGGCCGAAGAATTCAAAGAGGATTGCACGTTTCCGTTTGAGATTGTAGCCGCTGAGGCATGATATGCGCACAAAGCAAGCGGCTTGGCTGAGCCTGGAAAATGATATTGAAGCCTTGTTGGCCGATGGGCAATACCGGGGCCATCCCTTGCGCGAAGTTTTGGAGAAACTCTGGGGCAACACCCGCGAACAATTGCTGCGGCTGGAGCGCATCACCCAAATATCCGACGATTTCCAGACCATGGCCCACCAAAAGACCCAGTCGATTTTGGAGCGCCATAACCGGCAATTGCGGCAGTTGGAAAAAATCACCCGCATTTCCGACCGCTACCAGCACATGCTGCGCGAACTCAACACGGAACTGAAAGAAGCCTCCACCCACGACTACCTGACCGGCCTGGCCAACCGGCGGCTGGCGATGGAACGCCTGAAAGAGGAGGACGAGCGGCTGGCGCGCGTGGGCGGGAGCTACTGCGTGGCGCTGATCGATGCGGATAACTTCAAGCAGGTGAACGACGTGTACGGCCATGATGTCGGCGACGCGGTGCTGGTCGAGTTGGCAAAGGCGCTAAGGCACAGCCTGCGCAAAGACGATGTGTGCAGCCGTTGGGGCGGCGAGGAATTTCTGCTGCTGCTGTCCGGTGCGGGCGAGGCGTCGGCGGTGGCGGTGGCGGAGCGCATTTTGGACGCCGTGCGCCAGCTTGAGGTGCCTGCCGGAGATGCACGTTTGCGCATCAGCGTCAGCATCGGCATTGCCCAGCATCGCCCAGGCGACGGCTATGCCCAGATCATCCAACGCGCCGACGCGGCGCTGTTGGACGCCAAGCGCGCCGGCCGCGACTGTCACGCGCGGGGCTAAAGCCTCCGGTGGCTCTAACGCCACCGCCGGCTCGACGTGCCGCTGCAAGTCGAATGGCCCGACGGACGGCGGGCCGGCGTGGTGTTCGTCGTCGAATAGGAGACCCGAGCCGAAAAACTTCTCCATCCACCGGCTGGCGCTTACTGCCTCGACGGCGGAGGAGGTGGTGCGGGAGTAATCCGCCGGCCTTGCGGCCATGGCATGGAGCGCCCAAAACCGGAGTGCAAGATTTATCTTGCGAAGGGTGCCAGCCCTTGCAAACACGCGCAAGATAAATCTTGCACTCCAAAGGTTGGCCTGCCGCAAAAATGCCGCCTAAGCGTGGTTTCAATACGCGGCCCCTTGCATCACCGCCGCACCGCCCGCCATCCAGCCCGCGCCTTCGCGCATCGCGCTTGCGTGATGGCAAATGGCGGGCGGGCGCGGCAGCATCCCGCCTGACTTGCCGCGCATCGGCGTTGACCTCGCGTGAATCAGCGTCCGTTGCCAAAACATCAGCGTTGCCTGTCCGGCAATCAAGCGCCGCTGTTTGCGAATCAAGCCTGACTCGCCGCGCATCACGCCTGCACTGGCACTTATACAAACGCGATTCACCGCCCATCAAGCCAAACTCGCCAACACGCAACGCCGAACCGGCGGGGGGCAAGCCCTCAAAAAATCGGTGCAAGATAAATCTTGCAC
>JBJSYU010000109.1:0-2694 GCA_046089945.1 Candidatus Methylumidiphilus sp. | reverse complement strand
GATAAAAACCAATAATTTGCCCGCCGCAAGCGCAGCCCATCAAAGCAAGCCGAGCCATGCACAAACAATTTTTGCTGTCTGCCGCCCTCGCCGCGTTCCTCGCCGTCGCCCTAGGCGCCTTTGCCGCCCACGGCCTGCGCGGCAAGCTTGACGACCACATGATGGAGGTGTTCCAGACCGCCGTCCGTTACCAGTTTTTCCATGCGTTGGGGCTGGGGCTGGTTGCCGTGCTGGCGAAGCAATACCCGCAGTCGCGGCGTTTGCGCTGGGTCGGCGGGCTGATGTTGGCGGGGATGGCGGTGTTTTCCGGCAGCTTATACCTGTTGAGCGTCAGCGGCTTAAGCTGGCTGGGCATGGTCACGCCGTTCGGCGGCTTGGCGTTCATGGCGGCATGGCTGCTGCTGGCGCTGTTTGCCTGGAAAGAGGCGGAGTAGCGCCCTTGCGGAGCGCCGGCATCCTGCCGGCGCATTACGAGGGGAGCACCGGCATCCCTGCCGGCCAAAGCCCCAAACGCCGGCAAGGATGCCGGCGCTACGGCTTACGCTTCACCATTTCGTCACGCCGCAGTCATCGCGCTGTCATCGCCCTTTCTTAAGCTGGCACCTCTGTCAATCACAGCGGGAGCCGCGCCATGAAGCTCATACACACCATCCACAGCTACGATGTCTCCGTCTTCACCTGGGTCATGCGCCGCAAGTCGCAAAAATTCCTGGTCGCTTGCGCCCGTGGATTGTCCAAAACCGGCGACGGCTATCTCTATCTGGTGCTGGCCTTAGGGCTGCTGTGGACGCAAGGCGCGGACGAAATGCGCCTGCTGTCGTGCATGGCGCTGGCCCTGTTGATGGAACGCCCGCTGTATTTTGTGCTGAAAAACGTCTGCCGCCGCGACCGTCCGCCGGTGGTGTTGAACATCAAAAGCTTCATCGTGCCTTCCGACCGTTTCAGCTTCCCCTCCGGCCACACCTCGGCCGCGTTCCTGATGGCGACGCTGCTGGCGTGGTATCTGCCGTTCTGGGTGCCCGCCTTGTTCGCCTGGGCGGTTCTGGTCGGCATGGCGCGGGTGGTTTTGGGCGTGCATTTCCCCACCGACACCTTGATCGGCGCGGTGATGGGCTCCAGCGCCGCGCTATTGAGCATGGGGGTTGTGTTAGCGTGAAAATTTTCTATGGAGTGCAGGCCACCGGCAACGGCCACATCACCCGCGCGCGGGCCATGGCGCCCAAGCTCAAAGCGGCCGGCGCCGAGGTCACTTGGATGTTCACCGGACGCCCCTGGGAACAGCTTTTTGAAATGGACGTGTTTGGCGACTACCAATGGCGGACAGGGCTGACGTTCGCCACCAAAGCCGGCCATGTGCAATACATCAAGACGGTCATGGAAAACCCCTTGCTGCGCTTTGTCCGCGACATCAAGAGCCTGGACTTGAGCGGCTACGACCGCGTGGTCTGCGACTTCGAGCCGGTCACCGCCTGGGCGGCGAAGACGCAAGGCATCAAAACCGTCGGCATCGGCCACCAATACGCCTTTTGCTACGACATCCCGCGCGCCGGGGCCGACTTCCTCGGCGAAAAAGTCCTGCGTTATTTCGCCCCGGTCAATGTCGGCCTGGGTGTGCATTGGCACCATTTCCACCATCCCATCCTGCCGCCGGTCATCGAGCAAGGCCAGGAAGCCGTGCCGACCAAGCCCGACAAAATCATCGTCTATCTGCCGTTTGAGGATGTCAACCAAGCTATCCACCTGCTCAAGCGCTTTCCGGCCTACCAGTTTTACGTCTACAGCCCGACCATGCCGGACAAGCCCGATCCCCACGCCGACAATGTGCATGTGCGCCAATTGTCCCGCACCGGCTTCCAAAAAGACTTCGCCGACGCCTCCGCCGTCATCTGCAACGCCGGCTTTGAACTCGCCAGCGAAGCCTTGCAGGCCGGCAAGAAAATCCTCGTCAAGCCGCTGCAAGGCCAGATGGAGCAAATGTCCAACGCGCTGGCGCTGGAACTGCTGCAACTCGGCCAAGTCATGCAAACCCTGGACGCCTCCACCATCGCCACGTGGCTGGAGCAAAGCCGCGCCGTCCGTGTGCAATACCCCGATTCCGCCCAAGCCATCGTCGATTGGCTGATGCAGGGGGAACTGAGCGTGGACGCCTCGTGGATCGACGGGATTTGGGCGCAAACTGTCCATGCCCCGCTGTAAAATCGGTTAAAATCCGCGTCCTTTTCCCACATTTGGCTTGACGGAACCCATGGCTGGTCAGAACCTCAAGGGCTTGGCCCGAATCAACGCGGCTTTTCTCAACTCACTGAAAGGCTACAAAGCCACCTGGCACCACGAGGAAGCGTTCCGGCAGGAAGTGTTCCTGTGCGTCGTCGCCGTGCCGCTGGGCCTGTGGCTGGGGCAGACCGGCTTGGAAAAGGCGCTGCTGGCCGGCAGCCTGCTGCTGGTGCTGATCGTCGAACTGCTCAACACCTGCATTGAAATCGTCGTAGACCGCATCAGCTTCGACCGCCACGAACTCTCCGGCCGCGCCAAAGATGTAGGCTCCGCCGCCGTGCTAACCTCCCTAGCCCTCGCCGCTTTAGTCTGGGTGCTGGTTTTGACCCCTCGTCTTTAAAGCTTTAGGGTGCGTCGCGCATCCTAAACGTGTTTCGTGGCAATCCCGAAAAATGTATCATAGGCTGCAAAGCGGAAGCG
>JBJSYU010000108.1:0-9370 GCA_046089945.1 Candidatus Methylumidiphilus sp. | reverse complement strand
CGCCAGTTGGCGCTTAATCAGCCATTTGTCGCTGAATTACCTGTCTTTGGCCGATTCCGACGCGCTGCGCGGGGCGGCGGCCTTGCGCGAACTGTTGACCTTGTACAGCGACCCCAACGACGACGCCGTGCGCAGACAAATTGAAGGTGTGCTGTCGGTGCAGTCGCGCAATGTGGTGCGCCGCGTCGATGCGGTCGGGCCTATCGTGTTTGGCCGCGGGCAGGAGGTCACGCTGAAATTTGAGGAATCCGCCTTTGAAGGCAGCGGGGCGTTTTTGCTGGGCGCGGTGCTGGAGCAGTTTTTTGCCCGCTACGCCTCGATCAACAGTTTCACCGAAACCGTCGTCGCCAGCGCCGACCGTGGGGAGATCATGCGATGGCCGATCAGGATCGGACGCCGACACACGCTTTGATCGCAGCGCTGCGGCAAGAGCCGTGGCGCTTCGACTTTTTCCAGGCGATGCGCCTGCTGGAGTGCCATTACGCCGACCAGCCCAGGCTGGGGACGGCGCTGAAGGCGGCGGACGATCCGCTGCGCTTGGCCCAAGCGGTGGAACTGGACTTCCCGCCCAGCGCTTTGGCGGCGTGGGAAGCGGGCGAAGCAGGCCATCCCGACCGCCTGCTGGTGCGTTTCTTGGGCTTGTTCGGCGCACACGGCCCGCTGCCGCTGCACTTGACTGAATACGCCCGCGAGCGCATCCACCACCATGGCGACCACACCTTCGCGCGCTTCGCCGATATCTTCCACCATCGTATGCTCTGCCTGTTTTATCGGGCTTGGGCGGACACGCAGCCGACGGTGCAGTTTGACCGCCCCGGCGCCGACCGCTTCGCGGTTTATCTCGGCTCGCTGTTCGGCATTGGCATGCCCGCCTACCGCGACCGCGACGCCATGCCCGACCGCGCCAAGCTGCTGTTCGCCGGGCATCTGGCCTGCCAGACCCAACATGCCGACGGGCTGTGCGCGATTATCGGTGAATATTTCGGCGTCGCCACGGCGATTGTCGAGTTTGTCGGCGAATGGATGGACATCGCGCAATCCGAACAAACCCGCCTAGGCGTCGCCCCGCATGCCGGCGCCTTGGGCTTGTCCACGGTGCTGGGGGCGCGGGTGTACGGCTGCCAGCACAAATTCCGCGTCGTGCTGGGGCCGTTGGATTTGCCGCGCTATCTGTCGCTGCTGCCGGGGCAGCCCGGCCTTGCGGTGTTGGCCGCGCTCGTGCGCAATTACACCGGCGACGAACTGGCCTGGGATGTGAACCTCGTGCTGCGCCGCGCCGAAGTGCCGGCCTTGCGCCTGGATGGCGGCGCACAACTGGGCTGGACAAGCTGGCTGGGCGAAAAGCCTAAAGGCGGCGACGCCGACGATTTGACGCTAAACCCATTTTTCCGCGCTTAAGGCGCGTGTTTCCTTACAACGCACCGGACTTGAGAGCATTCCGCCATGACCGAAATCAACCGCGCCCAAGCTTTTGGCAAGCTCAATCGGATTTGTTACAAATCAATAGAAAGCGCCCTGGTTTTCTGCAAAATGCGGGGCAATCCTTATATGGAACTGGCGCATTGGCTGCATCAGCTTCTGCAATTGCAAGATTCCGACCTGCGCCGCATCAACGCACATTTTGGTCTTGACTTGGCGCGGCTGTTGACAGACCTGACTGGATTTCTTGAACGCCTGCCACGCGGTTCCACCTCAATCTCCGACATCTCCTCGCACATTGACGAAGCCGTCGAGCGCGGCTGGGTCTACGGCACCTTGATGTTCGGCGAAAGCCAGGTGCGCAGCGCCCATCTTGTCGTCGGCCTGTTGAACACCAAGGAATTGCGCCACCAACTGCTCGGCATCTCGAAAGAGTTCGACAAGATTAAAATTGACGCGCTGACCGACCGCTATGCCGAAATCGTCGGCGGCTCGCCGGAGGACGGATTGGGCGCGTCTGGCGGTTTCCAAATCGGCGGCGCGGCGCCGGGCGAGGCCAGCGGCGCGATGTCGCCGGCGGCGATGGGCAAGCAAGAGGCGCTGAAACAATTCACCGTCGATCTGACCGAGCAGGCCCGCTCCGGCAAGATGGACCCCATCGTCGGCCGCGACGAGGAAATCCGCCAAGTCATCGACATTTTGATGCGGCGGCGCCAAAACAACCCGATTTTGACCGGCGAGGCCGGCGTCGGCAAGACCGCCGTGGTCGAAGGCTTCGCGCAGAAAATCGTCGCCGGCGAGGTGCCGCCGCCGTTGCGCGAGGTCAGCCTGCGCGCGCTGGATGTCGGCCTGTTGCAGGCCGGGGCCAGCATGAAAGGCGAATTTGAGCAACGCCTGCGTCAAGTCATCGAAGAAGTGCAGGCCAGCGCCAAGCCCATCATCCTGTTCATCGACGAGGCGCACACGCTGGTTGGCGCCGGCGGGGCGGCCGGCACCGGCGACGCCGCCAACCTGCTGAAACCGGCTTTGGCGCGCGGCACTTTGCGCACCGTCGCCGCGACGACCTGGGCCGAATACAAAAAACACATCGAAAAAGACCCCGCCTTGACCCGCCGCTTCCAAGTCGTGCAAGTCAACGAGCCTAGCGAGGCGAAAGCCGTGCTGATGCTGCGCGGCGTCGCCAGCGTTATGGAACAGCACCACCGCGTGCAAGTGCTGGACGAAGCCTTGGAGGCGGCGGTCAAACTGTCGCACCGCTACATCCCGGCCCGGCAACTGCCCGACAAGGCGGTCAGCCTGCTCGACACCGCCTGCGCCCGCGTCGCCATCAGCCAGCATGCCGTGCCGGCCGAAGTGGACGACTGCCGCGCCCGCATCCACGCCTTGGAAACGGAATTGGCCATCATCGGGCGGGAAAAAGCCGTCGGCGTCGATACCGCCAAACGCGAAGCGTCCGTTGAAGAAAAGCTCGCCGCCGAGCGCGAACGGCTGCAAACCGTGGAAGCCCGTTGGACGGGCGAACGCGGACTGGTCGCCAAGATTCTCGACCTGCGCGGGCAACTGCGGGCGGGCGGCCGGCCGGTGGATGCGGCTTCCCCTTTCCCCACGGGAGAGGGTGAGGGCGGTTTGGCAAACCGCGAAGCCCAACTCGCCGAATTGCAGGCGCTGCAAGCCGAACTGCAAACGCTGCAAGGCGAAACCCCGCTGATCCTGCCCAGCGTGGACGCCCAAGCGGTGGGTTCCGTGGTGCAGGACTGGACGGGCATCCCGGTCGGTCGCATGGTCAAAAACGAAATCGAAACCGTGCTGAAACTAGCCGACAACCTCGAACAGCGCATCATCGGTCAGCGCCACGCCCTCGACATGATCGCCAAGCGCATTCAAACCTCCCGCGTCGGCCTCGACAACCCCAACAAGCCGATAGGCGTATTCATGCTGGCCGGCACCTCCGGCGTCGGCAAGACCGAAACCGCCTTGGCCTTGGCCGAAACCTTATATGGCGGCGAACAAAATGTAATCACCATCAATATGAGCGAGTATCAAGAGGCGCATACCGTCTCCACGCTGAAAGGCGCGCCGCCAGGGTATGTCGGCTATGGCGAAGGTGGCGTGTTGACCGAAGCCGTGCGCCGCAGGCCGTATAGCGTGGTGCTGCTGGACGAAGTCGAAAAAGCCCATCCGGACGTGCATGAAATCTTCTTCCAAGTGTTTGACAAAGGCTGGATGGAAGACGGCGAAGGCCGCGTCATCGACTTCAAGAATACCCTTATCCTGCTCACCACCAACGCCGGCACGGAGATGATCGCCAACCTGTGCCAAGACCCGGAACTGATGCCCGAACCCGAAGGCATCGCCAAAGCCCTGCGCGCACCCTTGCTGAAAGTGTTTCCACCGGCCTTATTGGGGCGGCTAGTGGTCATACCGTATTACCCACTCAATGACGAAATGATCGGCGCGATTGCCCGCCTGCAATTGGGCCGCATCCAAAAGCGCATCGCTGAAAGCCATAAGGTGCCGTTCACCTACGACGACGCCGTGGTGAAACTCATCGCCAGCCGCTGCACGGAGCTGGAAAGCGGCGGGCGCATGATCGATGCGATACTTACCAACACCGTATTGCCAAAAATCAGTGAGGTGTTTTTGCTGCGCATGATGGACGGTGCGCCGATTCAGCGGGTGCATGTGAATGTGCAAGATGGCGAATTCAGTTACGGGTTTGAGTGATTTTTCAAGTAATTGGCAAGCTGTTATGCTTGTGATCAGACCGAGTGGACTGTCCCTGCTAGTCTTGCCATTTAAACTATCTGGAGACCGCTATGCCGACAATTATTTTAGATGTTCCTTTGCATGCCCAAGAACGCGCAAACTCCTGCTGGAACACTGCTGCTTATATGATCTGGCTGTATTGGCAAGGCCAGACTATGCGGCAGGGGCCGATGAACACTGTGGCAACAGCCTATGCGCGGTCTGACTCTTCTGGGTTAAGCCCGCAAGAGTTTATTACCCTTGCCAACACAGTGGGCCTTAGGGGCTTGCCCTTAAGAACCTTGCATTCTAGCGCCCACCTTCATGGGTATTTGACTAATCACGGCCCTCTATGGTGCGCAGGGTATTGGTATGGCGTTGGCCACATCATCGTGTTGACTGGGGTCAAGGATGGAACGATCTATTTCAATGACCCTGATGGGGGAGTCAAGAAAAAAGAGACAGTGAATTGGTTCAACACTAGACTTGCCAATTCTTTGGCGGGGTGTCTGATGTATAAAGACCTCAACCGCTATTGATTCTAGGCGTAAAGATACAATGAAGCCTACACATCGTTTTCCCACCAAGAAAACCAAGCCGCATAAACTCGATTTAGGCGATGCGCTGGCGTTGGCGGTGCAGATTCACAGGGAAGGCCGTTTGGCCGAAGCGGAAGAGCTATACCGGAGGATTTTGCTTAAGTCGCCAACGCAAGCGGACGCCTGCCATTTCTTGGGAGTACTGCTGCACCAAACTGGGCGCAGCGCTGAGGGCATCGCATCGATCAAACGCGCGCTTGCCGACAATCCAGATTATATCGACGCCCATAATAATCTGGGCAATCTGCACAAGGAAACCGGCAATTTGCCGGAGGCGGTTGCGGCTTACCGTGCCGTCATCCGTCTCGACCCCAAGCACGCCGGGGCTTTGAACAATCTTGGGATTGTGCTGAAAGACCAGGGCGATATGGATGAAGCCATTGCCAGTCTGCAAACTGCCATAGCGTTGGCACCCGATAATGCCGATTACCAGCGCAACTTAGGCCACGTTTACCGCAGGCAGGGCAAAGTCGCGGAAACCGCCGAAGCCTACCGCAAGGCTTTAAGCCTGGCCACTTACGATCCTGACGCTTATGAGGATTTGCGGCGCAGGCTATACCAGATTGGCGCACACGACGAGGCGGAAAAAGTATTAAGGCAATGGCTGGATATCGATCCCAACCATCCGGTGGCGCTGCACAGCCATGCGGCACATGCTGGTGGCGAAAATGTCCCGCAACGTGCCTCCGACGAGTATGTCCGCCGCATATTTGACGGTTTTGCCGGTAGCTTTGACCAAGTGCTGGATGGGTTGAATTACCACGCCCCGCAGTTGGTTGCCGAGGCGGTGGCGGCATTTTGCCCAGAGCCTGCAAACCGGCTGGATGTGTTGGACGCAGGCTGCGGCACAGGTTTGTGCGGCCCGCTGTTGCGGCCTTATGCGGCAAGTTTGACCGGTGTGGATCTATCGCCCAAAATGCTGGAAAAGGCAGCGCAACGGCAGGTTTATGAGGTGTTGGCTGAGTCCGAGCTGGTCGAGTATCTGCGTGGGCGGCAAGCCGCCTTCGATTTGATCGTGTCCGCTGACACGCTGGTGTATTTCGGCGAGTTGCGGGCTTTTTTTGAGGCGGCGGCTGTGGCCTTAAGGCCGGGCGGGCATCTGGTGTTTAGCCTGGAAAAATGGGCAGAGGGCGAGGGGTTTAAGCTGAATTACCATGGCCGCTATAGCCACGCGCAATCTTATGCAGAAGCTGAACTCAGCGCTGCCAGTTTGCACTCTGAAGGTATTGAAGAGGCCGTGTTAAGGATGGAGGCCGGCGAACCGGTATTTGGCTTGCTGGTGACGGCGGGCAAGCATGTGCCGCGTTGAATCCAACTGAATGGCACTTAAAAAAAGACCCGCCAGTGAAGGCGGGTCACTTGCAGTCCGATGCAAAGTGTCCAGAGGAGGAACTGCACGTTATGACTGATTGCCATCGGCCAAGTTCCTCCCTGCGACGCATCAAAAGTCAGCATTTAATGTTAGAAGGCTGGCTTCACGGTGGGCGTGTGGCCGGCAACGGACGGACGCCACTGGTCAGCGCGGGGCTTAAGCTGCATAATGACGCCGTTTTCCACATAGGGTTTAGGCTGGCGGGCCGCGCTGTGGAACGTCCCCGCATTTAGCCAGTCTCAGCAACGGTTCGGTTGCCGCAGTTTCCGCCGCGTTTCCGCGCATGGCCAGCCGCGCAGACCCCCGCCCCCGTCCACATGAAATCCAGGTTGATTAGATGAAAAAAATGATGACTGTGCTGGTCGCCGCGCTGCTGTTGTCCGGATGCGGCAACAACAGCAAGGAACAGCAGGATCTCAAGCAGATCCTCGCGGAGAAGTTCAAGGACGACTCCGACTTGAAGGATTACAAGCTCAAGCCCGAAGATATCGCCGACTGCGTGGTCGCCAACGTCTCGGAAGGCGCTCCGTCGATGCCCGGCGACCCCAAGCGCGAGCGCTTTTTCACCGCTTACACCCAGTTTGCCGCCGCCAAGTCGCCTAGCGATTTGGAAAAGGCCGTGAAGGAATATCAGGATGTGTTTGGCGGCGCCAAGGAGGCCTATGCCGCCGCCAACACTGTGACCGACTACATCATGAGCTGCATGGGGCTGGCGATTGAAAAAGCCGCCCCGCCGCCCGAAAAGTAAGCCTGCCCTTTAGCGGCGCCGTCCCGGCGCCGCCTGCCGACCACCCGCTTCCCTGCCATGTTCCCGACCCGCCCCGGCCCCTTGCG
Organism: Candidatus Methylumidiphilus sp.; assembly: GCA_046089945.1. Lineage (GTDB taxonomy): Bacteria > Pseudomonadota > Gammaproteobacteria > Methylococcales > Methylococcaceae > Methylumidiphilus. The sequence continues at coordinate 2,401 of JBJSYU010000108.1, read as the reverse complement.
AGCTGCGGCGCGACGGCGCGCTGCTTTTCGGGCGCTGGCCGTTGATGTGCGTCTTCGCGGCGCGCGGCAAATTGGGGTTGCGCGTGTCCAGCGAGAAGTTCGTCTCGAAGCCCGGCTCGACGATGCGCGGGATGTCTTTCTTCACCAGCCGCTCAATCGCCGCCAGCAGCCTGATTTCCTCCAGGCACACCAAGGACAGCGCCTCGCCGGTGGAACCGGCGCGGCCGGTGCGGCCAATGCGGTGGACATAGTCTTCCGGCACGTTCGGCAATTCAAAGTTGACCACATGCGGCAACTGGTCGATGTCCAAGCCGCGCGCCGCGATGTCGGTCGCCACCAGCACCGCGATTTTGCCGGCCTTGAAGCCTTCCAGCGCCCGCGTCCGCGCGCCCTGGCTTTTGTTGCCGTGCAGCGCGTCGGCGTTGATGCCGTCGTGCTCCAACTGCCGCGCCAGCCGGTCGGCGCCGTGCTTGGTGCGGACGAACACCAGCACCTGCTTCCAATTGCCGCGCCCGACCAAGTGCGCCAGCAGTTCGCGCTTGCGCTCATGCTGGACCACATACACGCTTTGGCTGATGAGTTCCGCCGCCGCGTTGCGCCGCGCCACTTCGATTTCCACCGGGTTGTGCAAAATCTGGCTGGACAGGCTGCGGATTTCCTCCGAGAACGTCGCCGAGAACAATAGGTTCTGGCGCTGGAACGGCAGCAGCTTGATGATGCGGCGCACGTCATGGATGAAGCCCATGTCCAACATGCGGTCGGCCTCGTCCAGCACCAGGATTTTCACCTGCGACAAGTCCAACGCCCGCTGGCCGACCAGATCCAGCAGACGGCCCGGCGTCGCCACCAAAATGTCCACGCCCTTGCGCAGGCGGTCGACTTGCGGGCCGATGCCCACGCCGCCGAACACCACGGTGGCGCGCAGCGGCAAATACTTGCCGTAAGCCACCACGCTTTCATGGATTTGCGCCGCCAGTTCGCGGGTCGGCGTCAGCACCAGCGCGCGCACCATGCGCCTAGCGCCGGGGGGCTGGGGGGCTTCGTTGAGCAGTTGCAGCATCGGCAGCGTGAAGCCGGCGGTTTTGCCAGTGCCGGTTTGCGCCCCGGCCAGCAGATCCTTGCCGTGCAGCACGACGGGTATGGCTTGTTTTTGCACAGGCGTGGGCTGCTCGTAACCTTGTTCGGCGACAGCGCGCAGCAGTTCGGCGCTCAGGCCGAGATGAGAAAAGGACATGGATCACCAGGAATGGAAGACAAATAGGGTACGCGCCTGCCGGAACATTTTCCGGGCCGATCCAGGCGTGGGAAGCAACGCAGCGGGTTTGCCGCTTGGGGAAAAAGACTGCGAGGGGAAAAGCAAGCGCCGATAGGCTGGCGGGGGGAGGGCGCTATTATAGCCTAAAAGCCGCGTCCATGTGTCATTGGCGGTTCACAAAAGGCCGGTTTTGGGGGATTTTATTGCGCAAAATCGCGCCAATCCTCCCGGATGCATCAAAGCCCGCCGCCGCCAGCCGGGCATGCGCCCAAATAGATTGCGTGAATTTTGCTTTGCATCGCCACGGCCTCGTCGCCGCCAAAGTTCACATTGAGGGTGCCGTCTAACTGCGTGGCGCTGTAACTGACTTGGCCGCTGCCCTTGATGCCCAAACTGCCGGCGCAACTAACCTCGAACACCAGGCTGTTGCCGGCATATTGGCGGCTGGGGAAATCGCAGCCGGTGGCTCCCGGCGAACCCATGCCCAGCATAACCTGCGCCGGATTACGCGCATCGGCCTCGGTCAGGCATTGCGTCAGATCAAACGGCTCCGGCTTCCAGTCCGGCGACGCCGCCACCGCCGCTGTCACCGCGATCTTCCACAGGCCCGGTCGGATATCATCGGCCAAAGCCCTATCGGCAAGCCCGGCCAAGACTAGCGCGGACGAAAAAAACAGCAGGGTTTTCATGGTGTTTGATCCTCTTGCAATTCTCTGGGATTAAGTCACGTTGCCTTGCGCCCATCGTTATACACAAGTTTTCAAAATTTTCATTTTACAGGAATTTTAGTTTTGCTAAATGCGGCTGGGTAGGCCAAAAATCAATCTGTTGAAAGTTCTAGGTACACTAGGACTTACGCAAGACATTGAAGCTCCCGCAAAACCCTAGCTTTTTGTGATTGGCTCATGTTGGCAAATCGGTGCAGCCGTTCCTGTGGTGTTCTGGCAAAATGGCCTGACAAGTTTGAGGAGGCTCGCATGATGCGTTTTCCCCTGTCCGGCCTGCTGGACGAGCAAGCCTGCCACCGCCACTTGCTGGACATCCTGCGCCCGCAGGGGCTGTGCTGCCCGCTGGGGCATCGCCTTCGCGCCGCGCAGGCGCCGCATGCCCGCGCCCGCGCGCCGGTGGTGGGCTACCGCTGCCGCG
>JBJSYU010000107.1:0-10951 GCA_046089945.1 Candidatus Methylumidiphilus sp. | reverse complement strand
CAGTTCGATGTCCTTGACGATGACCATGTCCTCGGTGTCGGCCTCGAAAATGGCGTCGTTCAGCACCTCGTCCAGGGTTTTCTGGTAGCCGTTGTTGAGGAAGCGGAACGCCGCCGCCGCGCGCTTGGGCGTGTCAACCAGCCCCTCCCGCGTGATGTCCTCGCCTATGCCTTGGATCAATTGCGAAAAATGTTCTTCCATCGGGTTTTCCTAAAAAACATGAGCGGGCATTATACCGCGATGTCTTATGGGGCATTGCCGCGCCGTATTCGCAGATCAGTCCAAGCCGTCCGCCACCTGCGTCCATGCCGCCGCCGCCCGCAGCACGTCCAGGCCGCCCCCCGCCCGCGTCGCGTTTTCGCTCAAGTGCCGCCGCCATTGCCGCCCGCCGGGCGCGCCGTGGAACAGGCCGAGGATGTGCCGGGCCATCGCCTGCAAGCGCGTCCCCCGCGCCAACTCGCGTTCGACATACGGCAAATAGGCCGCCAGCACGTCGTGGCGGCTAGGCGTAGGCCCGTCGTCGCCAAACAGCCGCCGGTCGGCCTCGGCCAGCAGATAGGGATTGTGGTAGGCGGCGCGGCCGAGCATCACGCCGTCGAAAATCTGCAAATGTGTGAGGCTGTCGTCCAGGTTGGCAATGCCGCCATTCAGCACCACGGCCAGTTGCGGAAAGTCGCGCTTGATCTCGGCCGCGATGTCGTAGCGCAAGGGCGGAATCTCGCGGTTTTCCTTCGGCGACAGACCTTTCAGCCAGGCTTTGCGGGCGTGGATGATAAAGGTCTCGCAGCCTGCCGCCGCCACGGTGGCGACAAAGCCGGCCAATTCTGGATAGGAGTCGCGCTCGTCGATGCCGATGCGCGTCTTCACCGTCACCGGAATGTCCACTGCCGCCCGCATTGCCGCGACACAGTCGGCGACCAAATCCGGCTCGGCCATCAGACAGGCGCCAAAGCGGCCGTTCTGCACGCGGTCGCTGGGGCAGCCGACATTCAGGTTCACCTCGTCATAACCCCAATCAGCGGCGATGCGGGCGCACTCGGCCAGCGCCCTAGGATCGCTGCCGCCCAATTGCAGCGCAACGGGATGCTCAAACGGGTCATAAGCCAATAGCCGCGCCCGCTCCCCGCGCAGCACCGCGCCAGTGGTCACCATTTCGCTGTATAAGAAAATACGCCTTGAAATCAGCCTGAGGAAAAAACGGAAATGGCGGTCAGACCATTCCAGCATCGGGGCGAGGCACAGGCGGTGGGCGGGCAATTCGGACATGGCGCGGGTCGGCAAGGCTTGTGGGCGGGCCGGGCATGGTAGCACAGGCCAAACGCCTGGCCGACGTTGCGCACAGGCGGGTTTGCTGATCGGCGTGGTGCCGACATCTTTGTCGGCGGACATTAGCAGGCGGGCGCACTCTTGCCGTGGCCAGTCGCCGGCAAGGATGCCGGCGCTACGGCGTGGATGGATGCCGGTGCTGGCGCCGCAGCGTTGGCGCGTTGCCCTTATATGGAGAAAGGCGGATCAAATGGCGCGCTTGCGGCGCAGGCCCAGCAAGCCCACCAAGGCCGAACCCATCAGCCAGACGGCGGCCGGGACAGGCACCGGGGCTGGCGTCAGGAAGCCGCGGATTTCCCCGCCGGGGAAGGTGCTGGTGTGGATGTTCAGGTAAGCCTTGCCGGTCGCCGCGCCGGCCAACAGCGCGTTCAGCGCGGTGCTGACTGTGCCGCCGTTATTGGTGATGAACGCGGCGTTGTAGCTGCCGGCCTGGGTCAGGTCGAAGGTGTGGTCGTATGTCCCTGCCGTGACGCCGGTGGGGAAGCCGGTGAAGGACGGGGTTTGCGAGGCCACGCCGGCGGTGGCGGCGCCGGGGTTGGCGGTGCAGCAATGGATGTGGGAGGCGCTGACATTGCCGGTCAACCCGCTGAACGTCGCCTCCACCCGCATCGTGACCAAATCCAGGTCAAACGTCACCGTGGCATCGCCGATGCCGGGCGAGACATTGGCCGGGGCTTCGCTGGAACCGTTGAGCGTCACCAGGAAGATTTCTTGGTGGGCCGCCGCAGGCAGGCTGCATGCCAAGCTTAAAACAACCGCGCAGTGCTTTAGGATGGATTTCATAACCTCTATCTCCGCATACTTATTATTGAGTGGGATGGCAAATGGCGCCGCCATGCCGCAGGCGTAGTATTGCCTTGGGTTTGGCAAGGAATATAAAGCCTATAGAGATCATGGCTTTTTCGCCCGCGCAACAAGGCAGGCCATTGGCCGATTCATTATTGCACAGGCCGTTTGCGACATCTATTTTGCTTCAAGATCGAGGCAGTGTAATTGATGGGGTAATTAGGTTTTCCCGCCGATTCCGCCATCGCCCGTATTCGCCCAAAAACAGTGCCATCATCCGCGATACGCACCAATAGCGGGCTGTCCGTTTTATGGCTCTCGCCGCGCAAATTGCGCCAAAACAAGGCATTACCCTGCCTGGCGACGGTTGGCCCGATTCTTGGTTGTCTGCCGCCCTAGCGCATCAATGACAATTTTAGAGGGCAAGCGGTGGACACCATCAACAAAAGCAGCGACGTACTTTTCATACTCTTAGGGGCGATCATGGTGTTGGCCATGCATTCGGGCTTCGCCTTTTTGGAGCTGGGCACTGTCCGGCGCAAAAACCAAATCAACGCGCTAGTGAAAATCCTGGTGGATTTTTCGGTTTCGACCCTGGCGTATTTTTTCATCGGCTATTACATCGCCTATGGCGCGCAGTTTTTCTCCGGTGCCGAAACCCTGGCGCAAAACAGCGGCTATGAGCTGGTCAAATTCTTCTTTTTGTTGACGTTCGCCGCCGCCGTGCCGGCCATCGTGTCGGGCGGCATCGCCGAGCGGGCGAAGTTCAACCCGCAGATGGCGGCGACGTTCATCGTCGTCGGCTTCGTCTATCCGTTTTTTGAGGGCATCGCTTGGAACAAGCGCTTCGGCATCCAGCCGTGGCTAGAGCAGACTTTCGGCGCGGAATTCCACGACTTCGCCGGCTCCGTCGTGGTGCATGCGGTCGGCGGCTGGATTGCGCTGGGCGCGGTGATCTTGCTCGGCGCGCGGCGCGGGCGCTACAACCGCGACGGCGGCATGTCCTCGCACCCGCCGTCGAGCATTCCGTTTTTGGCCCTGGGCGCGTGGATTTTGACGGTGGGCTGGTTCGGCTTCAACGTGATGTCTTCGCAGACCTTGAACGCCATCAGCGGCTTGGTGGCGATGAACTCGCTGATGGCGATGGTCGGCGGCACCTTGGCGGCGCTGTTCGTGGGCCGCAACGACCCCGGTTTCGTGCATAACGGCCCGCTGGCCGGGCTGGTGGCGGTGTGCGCAGGCTCCGACAAAATGCACCCGCTGGGTGCGCTGGTGGTCGGCGCGGTGGCCGGCGCGCTGTTCGTGCAGATGTTCACGCTGACGCAAAACCGCTGGAAAATCGACGACGTGCTGGGGGTCTGGCCGCTACACGGGCTGTGCGGCGCCTGGGGCGGCATCGCGGCCGGCATCTTCGGCCTGCAAGCTTTGGGCGGCTTAGGCGGGGTGAGTTTTCTGTCGCAATTGCTCGGCACCTTGCTTGGCGTGGTGATTGCGTTGGCGGGGGGATTTGCGGTGTACGGCGCGCTGAAACAGACGGTCGGCATCCGCCTAGACCCGGAGGAGGAGTTCAATGGCGCGGACTTGACCATCCACCAGATCAGCTCGTCGCCGGAGAAGGAAGGCGGGTTTTAGCCGGGTTTATAATCGTAGCGTCGGCATCCTTGCCGGCGTTTGGGGCGTGACTAGGCTTTGGCCGGCAGGATGTTCGGCGCTCCAATGTAAACGCCGGCAGGGTGCCGGCGCTCCAACTGCCGACGCTGCGTCGGTCAATACGGGGGCAGCAGCGTCTCATCGCGCGGTGTGACTTGGCGCTCCATTTTTTTGGCCTCTTTCAAGGTTTGCAGCTCGGCTTTGCGCCGGGCGTCGGCCTCTTTCTTCGCGGCCTCGCGTTTTTTCTCCTCTTCGAGCTTTTCCGCCTCCTCACGCTGCTTGACCCGCTCCAAGGCATAGCGGCGGTTTGCTTCCTTCTGCCGCGCCACATCCACCGGATTGGGTTCGGGCGCGTGGATCTCCACCGGCTGGCAATCGATGCCGGGGTCTTGGGTGAACGTGACCTTGCCGCCTTGCACACATTTGTACACCGGACCGGCCGCCGCCACCGCGCCGCAGCAGACGGCCATCGCCAGCGGCAGGACTAAGCGCACCGCTAATATCTTGGGTATTCCTCTCATCGCGCCCTCGCTCTTAATCGACTGTGTTAAGTGGGTGGCCCGCTAGGCCGGGCCTTGGCATCATGCGCCGCTCCACGTCCGCCGCCCAGTCGGCGCCGAGCAGCGCGGACATTAAAGCGGAAATTTCCGCCCGCGACGAGGGGGGCAGTTCGTCAGGGGATTGCCGGGCTGCGCGCCGCAGGTGGTGCTCCACCACAATCGCCCGCAGATACTGCGCGGCATGCAGGGTGTGGGTGTTCATGTCGCTGCTGACATAGTCGAATTTGGCGGCGAACAGCGGATCGTCCAGATAGACCGCGAAACGGCCGGCCTCCCGCGCATCCTGCAACAGCCGGAAAAAAGCGCGCTGTTCACGGTGCATGCCGGGGTCGTGGAAAAATTTGTAGGCATGCTCCAAGTCATGCACCATGAAGGCGAAGGCGTCCGGCTTGCCCAGCACCGGGGCCAGCATCCTCGGCCAGGCGGACAGCAGCGTCACCGGGCGGGTGCCGTCCACTTGCATGGCGAGGACTTGCGCGGGGCTGGGGATGTGCGCGCACAAGGTCAGCGGCCAGTCGCCGGCCAGCCATGCCGCCAAGGCTTCCGGGACGTTGTTGATGACGCCGAAAAACTGGTAGCGCCCAAAGTAGACGCGCAAATACTCGTCCACCTGCGCCCCGGCCAGCGCGGCGGTGTCGGCCAGCCAGGCGTCCGGGTCGGGCTTGGGGTCGGCGCGGCGGCGGCGGGAGGCGAAGCGCCGGCCATGGCGGGCCGCCTGCCAGTGCAGAAAATACAGGCCCGCGTAGGCGGCATCGCCGATTTCCCCGGCCTGCCAGCGGGCGGTTGCGGCGGCCACGTCTTGCAACTGCACAGTCAAACTCCTCACCCTTCCCCCATGGATCGAGGGGACTTATTCAAGCCTTAAGAAGCGGCGGCGCACACGCGGTCGCGGCCGGCCGCCTTGGCGCGGTGAAGTTGTTGGCCGGCTCGTTCGATCAGGCTATTTGCCTCCGTCTCGCGGCCCGCCGCCACGGATGCGCCGCCGACGCTGACGCTGACCCAAGGCGACACGTCCGAGGCGCCGTGGGGGATGCGCAGCGCGGCGACGGCGGCGCGCATGCGCTCGGCGACCTGGGCCAATTCTTGCGGGGAGGTGGACGGCAATAGCGCGGCGAATTCCTCGCCGTCAAACCGGGCAACGAAATCGCCGGCGCGGTTGAGGGATTCGTGCAGGGCGTCGGCGATCTTGCGCAGGCAATCGTCGCCGGCCAGATGGCCGTTGTGGTCGTTGTAGCCCTTGAACAAATCCACATCGACCATCAGCAGGCCCAGCCGGTCGCCAGTGCGGCTGGCCCGCCGCCATTCCAGGCCAAGCTGCTCGTCGAAGGCGCGGCGGTTGGGGATGCCGGTCAGCCCGTCCAGGCGGGAAAGGTTGTTCAGCAGTTCGCGCTGGAGCTTCAATTCCAAATGGGTTTTGATGCGCAGCTTGACGATGGCTTCCTTGAATGGCTTGGTGATGTAGTCCACCGCGCCTAGCTCCAATCCGCGGACTTCGCTGTCCTCGTCGCTGAGGGCGCTGATGAAGATGACCGGGATGCCGCGCAACAGAGTGTCGGCCTTCATCGCCTGAATGACTTCGTAGCCGTCCATCTCCGGCATCATGATGTCGAGCAGCACCAGATCCGGCGGGTAGCGCTCGGCGATTTTCAAGGCGCGCCGCCCGCTGGTGGCGGTAGAGATTTCAATGCCCTCGCCGGCCAGCATGCTGCTGAGGACGCGGATGTTGTCGGGAATGTCATCGACGATCAAAATACGCATCGGAATCTCGGTTTCCCGGGCCGGCAAGGCGGGGCGCACAAACAGGCCGGCCAGCATGTTGTTGTAGACGCGGACATCGTCGGCGGCATCGTTGACGATCAAAATGCGCATAAAGCGGGGTCTCCTGCGTGGGTGGGGGCGGGTTTGCGCCTGCGGGGATGGTCGGCGACGCCGTATAGGAGTGAAATATACAGGGAACTAAACACCTTTCAACAACCAAGGCGCAGAAATCCGGCGCCTCGGCCCTATCCTAAACCACCGTCTGAAAACTTGCATTTGAAAATCCTCTATTACGCCCTGGCGCTGTTGTTTTGCGCCTGCTCCGCCAGCGCCGTGGCGGTTTATGTCTGGCGGCGCTGCCGCAGCCGTGCGGTGGCGCGGCGCTTTACGCTGTTTGCCGCGCTGGTGGCCGTCTGGCTGCTGCTGCATGCGGCGGAAACGCTCTCCGATGAGACCGCCCCGCGCCTGCTGATATCGCTGGTGCGCTGGGTCTTCGCCATGTTCATCGCCACCGCCTACTTGGCGGTGGCGCTGGATTTCGCCGGATTGGAGCAATGGCTTAGCCGCCGCCGTCTGGCGCTGCTGCTGGCCCCGCCCTGCGCATGGGCCGTGCTGATCTTGAGCCATCACTGGCATGGCTGCTGTATCAGCGATTACCGGCTGGTGGACGCCGGCTTCCGCACCGTGGAAAACTTCACGCCCAAGCTGGGCTATTGGCTTTTTATGCTCTATCTGTATTGCCAGATCCTGCTGGCGCAGGTGGTGCTGCTGTGGTCGATGCGGCAAGGCGCGCCGGTCTACCGCCGCCAAGCGCTGCTGCTGGTGCTGGCCTGTGCCGTGCCGACCGCCACCGACATAGTTTCCCAGGCTTACCGGCTGTACTGGTTTGGCGGCGTCCGCCTAACGCCGTTCACCAGCCTGGTGCTGTTGTGCCTGACCGGCTGGGCCTTGTTCCGGCATCATTTGTTCGACATCACGCCGGTTGCCCGCGCCGCCACCGTGGAGAGCCTGTCCGACGGTGTGTTGGTCATCGACGCGGACGGGCGGATCGCCGACCTCAACCCTGCCGCCCGCCTGTTGCTGGATCTGGGCGAGGACGCGCTCGGCCAGCCGGCCCGGCAAAGGTTTGCCGTCTGGCCGGCACTGGGCGACGGACTGGCCGGCGGCGTGGCGCGGCAAATCTGCTTCGCCACCCAAGCGCCCTGCCCGCGGATGCTGGACGCGCGGATTTCGCCGCTGCACGACCGTCGCGGCCGGCGCTGCGGCCTGGTGCTGCTGCTGCGCGATGTCACGGCGCAAAAACAGGCGGAGGAGCGCTACCGGCGATTGCTGGACAGCAATCCGCTGGCCATGACCGTCATCGAAATTCCCAGCGGCGTCATCGTCTACGCCAACCAAAAGGCGGCCGATCTGGCGGAGATGCCGCTGGATGGGCTGATCGGCTCGGCGGCGCTGGAGCGCTACGCCGACCCCGCCGACCGCGTGCGCATCATGGCCCTGATAGCGGAAAAAGGCCAGATCGCCGACTATGAAGTCTGCCTGAAATCGACTTCCGGGCGGCTGGCTTGGTGCCTGGTGACTTCCAGCCCGACGCAGTTCGACGGCAAGTACTGCCATGTCTCCTCCATCATGGACATCACCGGGCGCAAGCAGGCCGAAGCGGCGCTACAGGCGAAGGCGCAGACCGAGGCGGCCGAACGGCAGCAGCGGGCCATTCTGGACAACCTGCCGGTCGGCGTCGTATTAAGCGGCGGCCCCGAACACCGGCTGCTTTACCTGAATCCCCGCTTTGTGGAGATGTTCGGCTACGCCGCTGAAGATCTTCCCGATGTGGCGCATTGGTGGCCCTTGGCCTATCCCGACCCCGTTTACCGCCAGCAGGTGTTGGCGGAATGGGGCCGGCGCATGGCCTTAGGCCGCGCCGGGCAGACGACATTCGCGCCGCTGGAAGTGACCATCACCACCCGCGACGGCGCGGCCAAATATGTCGGCGCACACACCGCCGTGGTGGGCGATTTGACCTTTAGCACCTTCATCGACCTGACCGAGCGCCAGCAGGCCGAGGCGGCGCGCCGCGAGCGCGACGCCGCCGAGGCGGCCAACCACGCCAAGTCGCGCTTCCTGGCCAATATGAGCCATGAGATCCGCACGCCGTTGAACGCCGTCTTAGGGTTCGCGCAAGTGTTGGCCCGCGACCCGGCGCTCAACGCCGAACAGCGCGGCAAGCTGGCGGTGATCCAGCGCAACGGCGAGCATTTGTTGGAATTGATCGGCGGCATCCTCGATTTGGCGAAGGTCGAGTCAGGGCGGATGAGCTTGGACGCACGGCCCTTCAACCTGCACCGGCTGCTCGCCGACGTGGAAACCTTGTTCCGCCCGCGCGCCCAGGAGCAGGGCTTGGCGTTCACAGTCGATACCGCCGGCTTGCCGCGCTTCGTCGAGGGGGATGGCATGAAGCTGCGGCAAGTGTTGATCAATCTGCTGTCCAACGCCGTCAAATTCACCCGCCACGGCGCAGTGGAACTGTGCGCCGAAGGCTTGGACGGCGGCGCCGTGCGCTTTAGCGTGGCGGACACCGGCGCAGGGATTGCGGAGGAGGAGATGGGGCGGCTGTTCGAGCCGTTCAGCCAGACCGCCAGCGGCCTGCATCTGGGCGGCGGCACCGGCCTGGGGCTGGCCTTAAGCCGCCAGTTCGTGCGGCTGATGGGCGGCGAGCTGAAGGCGCAGAGCCGGCCGGGCGTGGGCAGCCGCTTCTTTTTCACCTTACACCTACGCTTGGCGGAGGCGCCGGGGCTGCCCCCGCAACACCTGCCGGCGCAGGCGAAGCTGGCGGCTGGGCAGCCGCTGCGCCGCATCCTGATCGTGGACGATTTGGCCGACAACCGCGAGCCGCTGCGGCAACTGCTGGACTCGGCCAACCCCGACCCGCCAGTGCTGGCCTTCCGCGAAGCCGCCGACGGCCGCGAGGCGCTGGCGGTTTGGGAGGATTGGCAACCGCATCTGGTGTTCATGGACATGCGCATGCCGGCGCTGTCCGGCGAAGAGGCGGCGCGGCGCATCAAGGCGCTTAGGACGGAACGCCCGCTGGCGGCGCAAAGCATTGTTGTCGCGCTCAGCGCCAGCGCCTTCGCCGAAGACCGCCAGCGTTTTCTGGCCTTAGGCTGCGACGAGTTCGCCTGCAAGCCGTTCCAGGCCGAGGCGCTGTTCGCGCTGTTGCAGCGCCGCCTCGGCCTGCGCTTTGAGTCCGTGCCGACGGCGGACAGCGCCCCCGACTTGCCACAGGCCGCGCTGGCGGCGCGGCTTGCCGCCTGCCCTCTGGAGTGGCGCAGCGCCCTGTGCGCGGCGGCAGACCGGGGCGACTTCGCCAAAGTCGATGCGCTGATCGGGCAAATCCAGCCCCACGACGCCGGCTTGCACCGGGCTTTGGCAAAATGGGCCGAGGCCTGCGACCATGAGGCGCTCAGCGGCCTGCTGGGCGTGCCGGACTGAACCCTTTTCCCCAGCAACCGTAAGCACTCGCCACGACCATGGCCGAAATCATTTATTCGCTGACTTTATACGGCTGCGCGCTGGGCATGGCGGGCTTGGGCGAGTTTGTCTGGCGCCGCTATGCGCAAGACCCGGTGGCGCGGCGCTTCGTGGTGTTTTGCCTGATTGTCGGCCTATGGATGTTTTTCTGCGCGCTGGACGTGCTGACACGCGATTTGGCCATCCGCACACTGCTGTTGCAAGTGCGCAGCGCGGTGATCTTTTTCGCCAGCGCCAGCGCATTGTCCCTGGTGCTGGCCTTCACCGGCCACAGCGCTTGGCTGCGCCCAGGCCGGTTTTACCCGCTGCTGGCGATTCCCACCGCCGCCGCCCTGCTGGTGCTGACCAGCAGCTTGCAGCCTTGGTTTGTCACCGATTTCCGGCTGGTGGAGGCCGGCATCCGCGCCCGCATGGTGTTCACGCCGCAGATCGGTTTCAAACTCTACCTGCTCTACACCTATGGCTGCTTCATGGCCTGCTGCGCCGCGCTGGCCTGGGCTATGCGCGGGAAGCCGCCGCTGTACCGCCGGCAGGCCAGTTTGCTGCTGCTGGGCCTGCTGATCCCCACGCTCACCGACATTCTGTTCACCTACGAGGAGCGCGTATGGGTGTGGTTCCGTGGCGCTTATCTGACGCCGTTCAGCATGCTGGCGTTTGTGCTGCTGTCCGCCTGGGCGCTGTTCCGCTACCGCTTGTTTGAACTGGCCCCGGTGGCCCGCAACCAAGTCATCGAAAGCATGGCGGATGCGGTCTTGGTGTTTGATGTGCATGGGCGGCTCGCCGACTGCAACCCGGCGGCGTGGCGGCTGCTGGGCTTGGCGAATGGCGCCATCGGGCGGCCGGCCCAGGACGTTTTTGCCTGCTGCCCGGAACTGGCCGCAGGCGTCGGCGCCCCCGGCGAGCGGCTGCTCAGCTTGGAGGCATGCGCCGACCCGGCGCAAACGCTGACCGGACGGCTGTCGCCATTGTTTGACCGCCAAGGCGACTTCTGCGGGCAAGTGCTGCTGTTGCATGACATCAGCGCCTTGCAGCAGGCCCAGCGGCAATTGGCCGACACCACCGCCTTGCTGGAAGCGGCGTTCGCGCAGACGCCGATCCCGATGCTGCTGGCCGACATGCCCAGCGGCCGGCTGCGCATCGTCAACCCGGCAAGCCGACGCCATCTGGGGATGGACGCGGAGGCCGATCCGGTCGGGATGCGCTATGCGGAACTGGCGCAAAACTGGCCGATGTTGGATGCCGGCGGCGCGGTTCTGGCGCCTGAGGATCTGCCGCTGGCGCGGGCGATGCGCGGCGAGACGGTGCGGGGCCAGGAGCTGGGGCTGCGCCGCGCCGACGGCTCG
>JBJSYU010000106.1:0-3227 GCA_046089945.1 Candidatus Methylumidiphilus sp. | reverse complement strand
TTTTTCCGTGCGCATCGCCCGCCGCCGTCTGCGGCCGGGCAGGGCGTCGCTTAAAGTCCGGCATCGCTCATTCCGCCCCTTTGCCATCGCCCCGCGCCAGCGTTTGCACAATCTCGCCCATCGCCTGCTACTGCGCCTCGACCAAACCATTGACGCTGCCCTCTAGAAACCGCCCGGCAGCGTCGCGCGCCCCGGCCGGCAAGCCGGTCAGCAAGGCCAGCGCCTCGTCCACCGTCGCCACCGCGTAGACGAAAAACCGGCCCCGGCCCGCCGCCTCAACGACATCTTGGCGCAGCATCAGGTTTTTGACGTTGGACGCCGGGATGATGACGCCCTGGCCGTTCAGGCCCAGCGCCACGCAAACATCGAAAAAGCCCTCGATCTTTTCATTGACGCCGCCGATGGGCTGCACCTGCCCGTGCTGGTTGACCGAGCCGGTCATGGCGAAAGACTGCTTGATCGGCACTTCCGCCAGCGCCGACAACAAGGCGCACAATTCCGCCAACGACGCGCTGTCGCCTTCAACCTTGCCGTAAGACTGCTCAAACACCAGGCTGGCCGACACCGAAAACCGCGAGCGCCGGGCATAACGCGCGCTGATGAAGCTGGATAAAATCAACACGCCCTTGCTGTGGATCGGCCCGCCGAGTTCGGTTTCGCGCTCGATGTCGATGATCTTGCCGGTTCCCAGCCGCACCGTGGCGGTGATGCGCGAAGGCTGGCCGAAGGCGAAATCGCCGAGACTCAAGACAGACAGCGCGTTGATCTGGCCGACCGCCGCCCCGGCCACGTCGATCAAAATCATGCCCCGGCGGATCGCCTCATAAATATGTTCGCGCACCCGGTCGGCCCGCCGCGTCTGGCTGTCGATGGCGGTCTGCACCGCCTCATGGCCGATGACCGACTGGCCCGCCTGCCCGGCCCAATAATCCGCCTCCAACAGCAAATCCTTCAGGCTGCGCAGATGCGTGCTCAGCTTTTCGGCGTCCTCGGCGAGGCGGGCGGCGTGTTCGATGACGCGCACCACGCCGGCCCGATCCAAGGGCCGCAAACCCTCGTGCCGCGCCAAGCTGGCAATGACGCGGGCATACAGCGCGTGGCTGTCGTCGCTGCGCGTCATGTGTCCGTCGAAATCGGCGGCAATCTTAAACAAATCGTGGAATTCGGGATCGTATTGGCCGAGCAGGTAATACAGCAGCCGCTCGCCGGTCAGAATCACCTTCACGCGCAGCGGAATCGGCTCCGGCTCCAGACTGGTGGTGCTAATCAGGCTTAGCGCCCGCTCCAGCGACTCGATGCGGATTTCATTGGCATACAGCGCGCGTTTCAGGCTTTCCCAGGCATACGGCTGGGACAGCAGCTTGCGGGCGTCGAGGATCAAATACCCGCCGTTGGCCTGATGCAAGGCGCCCGGCTTAATCATCGTGAAGTCCGTGACCAACGCACCCATCATCGCCTGATGCTCAACCCGGCCAGTCAAGTTGGCGTGGTTGGGCAGGCTTTCCACAATGACCGGCGCGTGGCGGCTGGCGTCGTGGTCCACCAGCACATTCACCCGGTAACGCTGGCTCGGCGTCGGCCCGGACTGCCCAAACAGATTCAAGCCGCCTTCGGGTTTGGGGAAAAAATCTTCGATATGCTGGACGATATCGCGCTCGGCGCGTTCCAGGTAATCAAAGGCATTGGGAAAATGCCGGTAACGGTTTTTCAATTCCTCGACTGGATGGCCGACCGCATACACCGCAAACTCGCGGTTCAGGCTTTTCAGCTTCGCCTTCGCCTCCTTGCGCCACAGCGGAAACTGGCGCAGCAGCTTTTGCAAATTCTGGTGCAGTTGCGCGACGACTTCCTCCATATGGCGTTGCTCGTCGGCGGACAGCTTGGCGAACTGCTCTGGCTTGACCGGCTCGCCGTGTTCGTCCACCGGCGCGAAGCTGAAACTGTTCGGCGACTCCACCAAATCCACCCGCTGCTGCTTGGCGGTCTGCCGCAGCCCGTCGATGGCCCGCAGTTCGCGCAGCTTGGCCTGCTCCTCGATCTGCTCGGCGCGGGCGCGGTATTCCTCGCCCTCAAACGTCGCCGGCACCGAAGCCGTCAAGTCTTCGACCAAACGCTCCAAATCGCGGGCGAAGCGCTTGCCCATGCCGGCCGGCAGGCTCAAGGCGCGCGGCTTGGCGGGATTGTCAAAATTATTGACGTAACACCAATCCTCCGGCGGCGGCTGCTTTTCCGCCTCGCGCCGGACGATTTCCAAAGTCGCCGTCAGCTTGCCCGCCCCGGACGGCCCCAGCGCAAACACATTAAAGCCCTGCCGCGCCACGCCCAAGCCAGTGCGCAGCGCCTCCAAGGCGCGTTCCTGGCCGATGACCACGCCGGTGTCGGCCAGCTCGGCGGTGGTGGTGAACGCAAACTGCGCCGGGTCGCAGCGGGTGAACAATTGATCGGGTCGCAAAGCGGTGGTCATGGCGTTTACTCTCACTCCTGTTGGGTTCGCAAGGGGGTTATCATATACTGGCGTCGGCGGGCGGAAATACACCCTGAATCCATTTTCTCGCCGCGTCCAATCGCGGTGGTTTCTGCTGTTATGCGCCAGTAAATACAAAATCCAGCGCGGCGATGATAAGGTCACACTCTGCCGCCAAATTGGCTATTTTAGGCGGAAGCCTTTTTGTTGGGACACCCGCCAATTCCGGCGTCATCATAATGACTTTGCGCCCTGCCAACGTGAAAACCGGTGTCAGCCCGCGCAATGGCGGCCTGCCCGCCGATTCCATATCATATAAAGGCACGACCACACGGGTATTCAATTCACTCAGCAATTCGCATTGCACATCCAACAAGAACGGTATTTTGTCCTGCCGGGATTCTGGGTTGGGGTAAACATCAAACTGCGCCATCAAAAACTCCGCCAACCCTCGCTGAACACGCCTTGCCCCTCGACAAAGCCGTTATAGGCGTTGATGGCCTCGCGGTTTTCATCCAGCCAGCGCTTTTGTTTTTTGGCCCGCACCAACTCGGCAAGATGCGCTTCAAAGGCTTGCGACAGATTGATATCCAAGGCTTTGGCTTCGCGCAGCAATTCGGCGTTGATCGACAGGTTAGTGGCTTTTTTGGCGGCGGCTTGGGCGGACATGGCGCTCTCCTGTATGGATGATGCGCATAGGGTATACGCAGCTCCCGCAAAGGACAACCTGATGAGCAAGATGGTTCAGCCAATGCTGAAAAAA
>JBJSYU010000105.1:0-2790 GCA_046089945.1 Candidatus Methylumidiphilus sp. | reverse complement strand
GGCAGGGCGCTGGCGCCGTTGTCGATCCAGATTTCCCAGTTGGATTCCGGCCCCATGAAGGCGAAGTGTTCGGTGGCGACGCCGTTGACTTTGCTGTCGCCGACGGCGATGGCATGGGTCATGCCTTTGGTCATCACGGCGTAGGGGTCGCTGAACATGAAGTCGGCCGAGGGGAAGTCGATGTCGAGCTTGTCCATCACAAACGTCAGGGTTTCGTCGAGCGTGGCGGGGGCTTTGGTGGTGGCGTAGAGGTTCTTCTGCGCGTCGTAGGCGGCGACGGTGGCGCCGTCGTAGTAGAGCTGGAAGTTCGGCACGTCGCCGGTGACTAGGGTGCGCAGCTTGTTGGGGCGCTGCAAGGCGGTCGAGGATTCGACAAAGTGGGTCAGGAATTGGCCGGTCTTGGCGGGCAGTTCCACCGTGCTGCGCGAGCGGTAGGTGAAGGCTTCGGCGGCGGCGAGCTTTTGGCTCATGGCTTTCAGGCGATCCAGCGCGTATTGCTCGACCACGGGCGCCGGGGCGGGCAGCGCTTCGGCAGGCTGCGCGGCGGCATTGGCTACCGCCTGCGCGGCGTCGGCGGCGGCATTGACGGGTGCCGGGACTTTGTGGGCGCAGCCTGCCGCGCCTAGGGCGAGCAGGATGGCGGCCAGCAGCGGTCGGCGGGTGTGTTCGGTTTGCATGGGTTTTGTCCTCATCAAGTTGGATGGTTGCGGGCCTGCGCTCAATAGGGCGCTTGCACGACTTTGTAATAGACCGAGGAGTTGCCGAAGTACGGCTTAAACCAGTTCGGCCCGCATTGGTAGTATTCGACTCCCTGCACCGTCGCGCTGCCGCAGTTGCCGGGCAGCACAGTGACTTGCGCACCGATGGGCATCTGCGAGGCGCCGGGTGATTCCTGCACCACGACGGTGGTCGGGGCAGGCGGCGGGGCCGAATGGGATGAGGCCGCTGCGGCCCCGGCCATGGCGCCGACGGCCAAGCCCGCGACAGCCGCGCCGGCGACTTGGCCGGAACTGTAGCCACCGCCGCCGTAGTACACTGGCGGGTGGTAGCCGTAAACCGGCGGTCGATAGGCGGCGCCGCCATACGCCCCGCCACGGCTCCACGCGGCGGTGTTGCCGTTGGGGCCAGTGGCGACGCCGGTGCCGTGGCTCCAGGCGGCGCTGCCGCCGTGCGAGCCGTAGGCGACGCCGCTGCCGCCGCCGCCGGCGGCGACGCCCCGGGCGCCGGCCGCCGCCCAGGCATGGGCGTTAGTGGGCAGTTCCGCCGCCGCGACGGCCATGGCCAAGGCGAAGTATCTGGCTAAGCATCGATGGTTTCGGATCATGGCTGATTTCCTCGTGTCGTTGGGGTTGTTGAACAGTGCTTAAGGCGCCGGCACTACTTGGTAATACACCGAGGCGTTGCCGAAATATGGTTTATACCAGTTCGGCCCGCATTGGTAGTATTGGACGCCGTGCAGGATCGCGTTGCCGCAGTTGCCGGGCAGCACGGTGACTTGGCTGCCGATGGGCAGCGCCGTGGCGTAGTCGGTTGGCTGTTGCACCACGACGGTGGTGGTCGCGGGGGCCGAGTAGGACGAGGCCGCCGCCGCGCCGACCATGGCCCCACGGCCAGCCCGGCGACGCCGGCCGCCGCCACTTGGCCGCCGGAGTAGCCGTAATAGCCGTGGTTGTAATAGCCGCCGCCATAGCCGTAGACCGGCGGGCGGTAGTAGCCGCCCCGGCTCCACGCCGCCGCCCCGCCGTAAGGCCCGCGCGCGTAGCCCGCGCCGTGGCTCCACACCGCCGTGCCGCCGCGCGCGCCATAGGCGACGCCGCTGCCGCCGAAGCCATGGGCAAAGCCGCGTGGCCCGGCCGCCATCCACGCCTCGGTCGGCCAGGAAGCCGCTGCGGCGAGGGCTGCGGCCAAAATTAAAGAAGCTTTTTGCATGCTGCGCTTAGGATGCGTCTGGGGAAGGGAAGGGCGGCGGTTAATCCGCCGCCCCAAGGCTTTGCAGGATTTAAGGCTGTTCTGCGCCGGATGTCCATTTGGACAGTTTTTCGGCGGTGCGCTTGCTCCAGTCGGTGATGGCGTTTTCGGCGTCGCCCCACTGCCATTGGAAGCCTGCGGCCATCGAGCCGCCGCCGATTTGCTTGTCCACCACCGCCGCCAGGGTTTCGCCGCTGACCGCGTCGGAGACTTTGGCTTCCGCCTGCGCCGCGCCGACAAACGGGAAGGTGCCGGTCGCCAGATATTTGAGGTTGCTGATCATGTGCGCCTGCGGAATGATCATGGAAATGCTGCGCAGGCCGGGGGTGGCGGCTTCGGCGTCGGTCATCGCCACGGCCAGCTTCAACACGCCCGGCCCCGGCTGGTCAACCACTTCAAACTTCTTGCCGACCTCTTCCTTAAGCTTCTGGGAAAAATAGTTGACCAAGGCCTGTTGGTCGGCGGCGGAGACTTTAGTGGTTTCCGCGCCCCAGAACGTCACCGGGGCAATCAGGACTTTTTTGTATTGCGTCCATTGCGCGGCCGGGTTGATGTAGCGCATGCCGGCCTGTTCTTTGCTGCCGGCGACAAGCTTGGCGCTGTCGGCGCCTAGAAAGCCGCTGGTTTGCGTAACCTGGGCCTTTTGCACGGCGCTGCAACCGCTCAGCAAGACGATGCTAAGCCCTAGGGCCGGGTAGCTGATCCAGTTTGGCGCGCGGGTGGGTTGGGTGTTGCTCATGGAGGGTTTCCTTCAAAAAGTTGCAAGTGGTGGTTGGGGGTTCGTCTAAGGGTTGAACGCAATAGCGCTGCGAGCCGTTTCAG
>JBJSYU010000104.1:0-7139 GCA_046089945.1 Candidatus Methylumidiphilus sp. | reverse complement strand
GGGTGGTCTTGCCGGCGCCGGGGTCGCCGAGCAACACGCAATGGCGGCGCTGGCGGGCCTGCGCGGCTTTGAAGGCGTCAATCAGCTTGATGTCTTGCGCCAAGCCGTGCGCGGCCAGCGCGGCGCAAGCCTCGTCGGCGTCGGCAAACGCGCTGGCGCCGGTGCCGCGCAAATCGACGCTGGCGCTCAACGGCACATATAAAGCTTCCAAATCAATCGGCACCCGCAGCCGGGTTTTGAAACCGGCCAGCGGAATGGCGCGGTGCAGGTTTTCCAGGGCGGCGCAATAGCGCTGCAATTCCGCCTCCGGCAGGTCGGCGCTGGCCGGGGTTTTGGGTATGTCGGTCGGGTTTTGGCTGAAAACGGCCTGAATATCGGCAAAGCTGACATTGACTTTTTTGTGCCAGCCGTCAAGTTTGTCGGTGGCGCGGTTGTCGCCGCCCCAAGCTTTGTCTTTTGGGTAATAGCTGCGTGTCCAGCGCTGATAATAATCCGGGCCAAGCTGGATGATTTGGTATTGGTTCGGGGTTTCTTCGGGGCGCTGTGGGACTTTCACGGCGGCGCTGCCGGTGGCGAGTATCGGCACGGTGTTGCTGAGCCAATCGGCTTTGCCGTCGTGGGTGTGGCCGTGGACAACCAGATTCACCAAACTGCCTAGATATTTTTTGAAATCCTCGAAGTCGCGCAGGTTTTCATCATCTTGGATTGGGCCGCGCCGCAGATTGTGGTGCAGCGCGGCGATGCGGAACCAGCCTTGTTGTTGGTATTGCTGCAATTGCTCTTGAAACCAGCGCAATTGCGGTTCACCGAGATGGCCGTAGTGGTCTTTTTCCTGATGGCTTTCGGCCATGGTGGAATTCAAACCGGCGACGACGAGCTTGAGTTCGGGCATCGCAAACAGCGTCCATGGGGTTTCTGCGGTGAAGCTGATATGGGGTTCGTCTTGGTAGAAGTCTTGGAAAAATTGCGCGTAAAACTCCCATTTTTCCCAATACGGCTTAAGCGGTTCCTTGCGACGGGCGGTGCAGTTTTTGAAATAAGCCTCGCATAGATGCCAGTTGATGTCGTGATTGCCGGCGATAATGGCAAAATGGCGGCGGGGAATCGCCAAGGCTTCCGCCAACCCGGTGGCAAATTGCAGCATATTGGCAAATTCGTCTTCCATGCCGCATTCCGCCAAATCCCCAGTCAACAGCACCGCTTGCGGCTGCAAGCCGTGGTCTTTGCGCAAATCGCGCAAATCATCGGTGAGCCTAGATAATAGGGTGTCGAAGGCTTCGTCGGGGTCGGTGGACTGGAGATTGCCGAAACGGTGATTGCCGAAACGGTCATTGTCGAAACGGTGATGGCGTCCGAATTGGGTGTCGGACAGGTGCAGCAGGGTTATTGGTGGGGTTGCCATGCGGGGCTTTCCTTGTGGGCAAGTTGTGGTTTTGGAGGAGTATCTGGGTTTGGCGTGGACGGAGCTGTCGTAGCGCCGGCATCTTGCCGGCGATGGTGGGGGCGGGGCTTAGGGCTGGGCGGCGGCGAGGGTTTCGAGCAGCAGGCGTAGCTCGGCGACTTCGCTGTAATCCAACTCTGGCGCGTCGGCGAGGCTAGGGTCGCGGTTGCCGTGGACGATGGCTTGCAAGGCTTGCAGGTAGGGAAGCCACTCGGCGTAATCAGGATCGGCGATGAGGGTTTGCAACAACCCGGCGGCGCTGGCCGGGTCGTTGGCGAGCAGCGCTTGGGTCACATCGAAAGCAAGACGGCCCGACCCGTTATGGTTCTCGCCGCCGTCGCGGCGGTAGGCGAGGTAGGCGTCTATCGCGTGGGCTTTGGCCGTGGCGGCGGCGGCGGGCTGCTGGGCGTCGGTTTCGATGTCGCTCAGAATGCCCCACGACTTCCACGGTTCGGCGGCATGGCCGAAGGACGCATCGCTGTCAATGGCTTGCTGGATGTGCTGGCGGGCCTCGTCTAGGCGCTGGAGCTTGTACAAGCGTATGGCGAGATTGCTCCGCTGCCGCCCCGCGTCCGCCTGATTGTCTAGGACTATGTAGTGGTCCAGCGCTTTCTGCGTGAAACCCACGGCTTCCTCGGTGCGGCCTAGCGCGTGGTCGTACAGCCCCCCCAATTGCGCCAAGGTGTCGGCCTGTCCGGCGACATCGCCCAGCCGTACGCTGATGGCCAGCGCTTGCCGGTAGGCATCCTCCGCCGCCTCCGGCTGGCCGGCGTCTTGATAAGCCATGCCGGTTTGATGCCAGTACACCGCGACAGAGCCGGGTTCGTCCAATTGGCTGAAGCGTTCGCGGGCGAGTTGGTAGGCCGCCAGCGCCTCAGGGTAGCGGCGCTGGAGCAGATACACCGTGCCGAGCTGGCCTTGACAGACCGCGACATCGCGCACATCGCCGCGTTGTTCGGCGCGGCGGATCGCCTCTTGGTAGGCGGCGGCGGCTTCGTCTAAACGGCCTAGATCGCGCAGACAGTCGGCGCGTTCGCCGATGCACGCCGAGGCCATGCCTGCGGCGGCGGTGTCGGCTCTCGCCTCGAAGCCTTGCTGGGCCTCGTCCAGCAAGGGCAGGGCCACCGCCGCCGCGCCGCCGGTTCGCAACACGCGGGCCAACAACCAATAGGCTCCCGCCAAATCATAATCCGCCCCCGCGTAGGATTGGCCGCCGGCTGCCTGCGCCTGTTGCAGCAAGGCTTGCGCCGCCGCGTGTGCCGCGCGCCACTGCCCGCTGGCGAGTTGCTGTTCGATGCGGGTGCGCTGCGCTTCAAAGCCTGCATGGCTGGCGCTGGCGCCCAGCTTCGCGGCGGCGGCATCGCGCCACTGCCCTAGCTGTTGCAGCACACGCGGTTTGCCCAAGTTCAGCAACAGGCGGTGCAGCGTCGTCAGCAAGGCTATCGTCGCCTCGGCCTCGCCCGCCTGATGACGCTGGTGCAGCAGGGCGAATAAATTCGGCAGTTCCCGCCCGGTCAACGCCGCCGCCATCGCGGGGTTTTGGTCTCGTTGCTGTCCGAGATACTCGGCATAAGCGTCCATCGCCGCTTGCCAGCGCGGTGTCCATGCGGCTTGTTCGGCCTTGTCTAAGCGTTCCAGCAGATACGGACACAGCGCCGGGTTCAGGCTCAGATGGTTGTAAGGATTGCGGGTTGCCAGCCCGGTGGCCAGCAGGTCTTCCGCCAGCGCGACGACTTCCGCGTCTTCCCAGCCTGTCATGTAGCGCAGCACGTCTAATTGCGCCCCGCCTTGAAACAGCCCCAACACCCGCACCCGGTCTTGGTTGGCGGGGGACAGGCGGTTGAGCGACAGCGCGACGCTGGCGTAGAGCGAGTATTCGCGTTCGCTCTCGTCGGGGTCACGCGGCTTCATCGCCGCCATCAACTTCACCAGATCAATGCGGGTTTGCTCCACGCCGTATTCGCGCAAAGCCGGGGCCAGCAGCGCGAGGGTGCGGGCGTGGCCGTGGACGGCGGCGACCAGTTGCTCGATGGATTCGGTGAGGGCATCGGCTTTATTTTCCCTCTCCCCAACCCCTCTCCCGCCGGGAGAGGGGCTTAATGCCAGCGCATGATCGTCCGGTGCGGGAGGGTTTTGGTCGGCGTTTAGCACCCGCTCCACCAGTTTCACCGCGTCGTCGGTGTGCAGTTGGTGCAGTTCGCGGTGGTGGCGCGCGCCATCAAACGGCGCAGGCAGGTGTTCGCGGCTGGTGAAGATGATCCGTGTCGCATTCACTCCCCTCTCCCCGTGGGAGAGGGGCTGGGGGAGAGGGTTTCCCATCCCCAACAATCTCGCACACAAACCCAAAATCCCCTCCAATTCCCCAAGCAAGTCCGCGCGCAGCAAATCGGAGGTCAGCAGATAAGGCGGCGGCAGCAGGCTTTCCATGTTATCCAACACCAGCAAGGTGCTTTGCTCGCGCAGGGCGCGTTCGACCGGCTGGATGGCTTTGTCCCAATCGGCATACGTTGCCACCGAATAATTCGGCAGCAGTTGCTGGCCCAGCGCGTCCAGCACGGCATGGGCGGTGCTGTGCATTTCCACCGACACAAACGCCACGCGCTGGCATTGCTGCGAGCGCAGTTGCCAGCGGGCGAATTCAGCCGCCAGCGTGGTTTTGCCTTCGCCGCCTTGGCCCACGACCACGGCGTAACGCGCCCGGCGCAGCAGCCGTTGCAAAGCCAGCAAGTCGCGGCTGCGGCCAATGAAGCCGGTGTCCGGCGGCGGCGGGGTGTGGCCTAAGCGATTGTGCAGCGCGGCCAGCGTGTCGGCCTGCGTTTGCCGGGCGGGCGTGGCGCGGAACAACTGCGGGTCGTCTTTTTCTTGAAACAGCACCGGCACAAACCAATCGTGCAGCCGCAATTCGCCGGCGCCAAACACCCGGCCGCGGAAGCTGTCTTCATGCAAACCGCGCTGGCCGGCCAACATCGCCGCGCCGACGCGCTTGCCTTGGGCCAGGGCAAGGTAAAACGCTTTGACGAAGCGGCTGGCGGTTTCCACCAACACCGAATGGCTCATCGCCACCACCGAGGCGACGCCGACGTGCAGCAATTCCGAGGCGACGGATTCGGAGGCTTTCTCGGCTTGGGCGGTTTGGCAGGCTTCGAGGAACACCAGCGGGATGCGGTGTGCGCGCAGCAGCGGGCCGAGTTGGTCGGTGTAAATGGTTTGATGGCGGCGGCGTTCCAGCTCGTCCTCGTCTTGCGGGTCTTCAAAACACAAGCCGCCGAGGCCGACATGGCGGTTGTAGACGCCGTGGCCGTCGAAATGCACGACGTGATAAGGCTGGCGAATGTTGCGGGCGCGGTCGAGTTCGACGCTGAGCGCGGGCAGGGTCGGCGGGTTGAGCAAATGGATTTGCACCAAACCGCCCAGCGCTTCCATCGCCTCGACCAGCGGCAAGGCGCTGGCGCGGTGGTCGATATAGCCGCAGGCGTCGTCTTCCGGGCGGGCCGTGACCAGCAAAATGCGGATGGGCAAATCGACCACCGCCACGTCCAGCGCTTCGGTGTTGGGCAGGCGGCGGCGGACGCGGCTGGGCTGGGCGCCTTGGAACAGAAACGCCTTGCCGTCGTGCAGCAATTCCCACGGCAGGCCGAGCAGCAGCGTGGCGGATTCTTGCGCTTGCGTTTCCTGTTCCGGCGTGGCATCGGCCTCCAGCGTTTTATCGACATACACCGAAAACCGCCGCCCGGCGTGGCTGTCGATCTTCGCCCAAGCCTGCAACACATTGGCCGTGTGCGCATTCGGCAGCGCGGCGTCGTGCAGCAGCCCGCCCCACGCCTTTAGATTGGCTTCAACCTTGGCGGCGCGGTCGCCGAAATAACGGCTGGGCCAAATCGCGTATTTTTCCAAATACCAGCGCAGTTCCTCGGCTTCGATGGGGCCGAGCGGGGCGATGAACGGCCATCTTTGTTTGCTCTGCACCTTCGGCTGATGGGCGTTGGCGGGTTCGTAAATCAGCCTGGCCCTTGCTTGGGCGCGACGCTTGCCGTCTTGTGTGTAGAGTTTCAAGTCGGTCAATTCGAGGACGAGTTCCTCCAATGGCTCGGCTTGCGGCTGGGGTTCGGGGTGCGCGTCGGCGGGCTGGCGTTTGCCGAGTGCGACGAGGATTGCGTCGAGGGCCGCGTCGATGCCGCCGGCGGCGCTGCTGAGCGGCAGGTATAGCGGTTCATCCTTGAAGTATCCTTCCAACACGCCGAGTTTGGTGCCATCCAGCGACAGCGCAATGACCGGGAATGCCTCCTTGCCGCGCCGTTCTTGTTCCAGCAGCGCATGCCGCAGTTCCTTGCCCACCCATCTTGATTGCAAAGCCTGTGGGCTGACCACCACCGCAAACGCGGCCGATTCGTTGATGGCATGTTGGATGTCCAGCCAAAACAAATCCCCGCCGCGCAATTCGCGGGAATCGATCCACACATCAATCTGGAAATTGCCCAGCGCTTGTTGCAGCCTGCGCACGATGTGGTCGTCTTCGGAGCTATGGGAGATAAACAGTTTTTGGGTGTCCATGGGATGCGCCTGGGTTGGTGGGATTGGGCGCCAATAGGATACAAAATAAATGCCGGCAAGGATGCCGGTGCTACGTTGACAACGCCAAAAAAGCTTGCCTGCCGCAGGGCTTTAGGCGCACCATGCGCGGCCATGAAACGATTGCTGTTGTTTGCCGCTTTGCTTGCGTGTTCGCCGCACGCCTTGGCGACTGTTTATAAATGTGTGGGCGAGAATGGCCGGATTAGCTATCAGGCCAACGCCTGTGCGGCGGGGGTGGTGTTGCCGATTGATGAAGCCCAGCCGCCGCTTGCGCCGCCGCCGTCCGTCGCCAGCGCCCCATTCCGCAGCCAAAGCGGCGGCGGACACCGCCGCATCGCCAGAAGCCAAAGCCAGAAAAACCGGTTTAAAGCCTTCCATCCGTGTCCGGCCAATGGCGAACCCAGCGGCCCTTGCCCCGGCTATGTCGTCGATCACATCAAGCCTTTGGCCTGCGGCGGCGCGGACGACCCCGGCAATATGCAATGGCAGACCGTCGCGGCGGGCAAGGCAAAAGACGCCTGGGAGCGCAAAGGCTGCCAAACGGCAAGTCGGGCTTATCGGTGACGTTGCAGCGGTTAAGCGGATTGGCAAAATGCTTCTGTCAATCGGAAGATATGGCTTGCGCTGAGTCGTGTTGTGTGGTGCCCGGCGATTTTGCCATTCCTGGATGTTGGGATTCCGACCGCCGGTCGGAATATAAGGAGATTCTTCCTGGATGGGTTTAGCCATCTTGCTCATCAGGTAAAACAGTGCGCAAACAAAAACCCCGGATCAAGTCCGGGGTTTTGCGGTTGTTGGCCGGGGCTATGGCTTAGATGACTTTAAACACCACGCTTTCAACGCCGCCACAGCTGGTGGTGACTTTCAGTGAATGGGTTACATTAGGCGACAGCCGGTAGGCAAAATGAATGCCGGTCGTTTCGTAAAACAGTACTTTACCTACCATCGTGCCGTCTATAGACCAAAAGACGGTTTGCGCACCTGTGCTGGCGGGGCAGTTGACGGTGAAGCTGCTGTAAAAGGGGTTTTGTACTGTGGCGCCATTCAGCGGATAAGCAATATTGACAGGAGCGGCGGTGACGGCGTTGGCGACATCGACGGTGGCGAGCAGGCCGAGCAGGGTGGC
>JBJSYU010000103.1:0-6183 GCA_046089945.1 Candidatus Methylumidiphilus sp. | reverse complement strand
ATGAGCGGCCAGCCCAGACATTCAAAACCCCTGGGCGAGAACCTGCCGCACGCCACCATCGGCGGGAAAAAGCCCCGTGCCTATGCTATAGTGCATGCCCGATTCCACTAACCACATAAAGCCATCCATTATGAGCATACTCGCCAAACACCCCGTCATTACTTTTAGCCTGGGCCTTGCCGCCGGTTTTTTCATCCACAAATACCGCAAGGAAATCATCCAAGCGGCATCTGAATTGAGTGAAAAGGGCAAGGATTTTGTGTTGGAGCAAAAAGAAAACCTTGCGGATATTATTGCCGAAACCCAGGAAACCGGAGGCGTGGTGGGCGAGCCTTGAGACCCCGCCGCGCACACTAGGCGCTCCGCCAGTGCCGCCATGTTTTTTTCTGATTAGCAAGATGTTTCAGCGCATCCCGAAAACATCTCCGTCATTCCGGCCGGGAGCCGGAATCCAGCGTCCAGGGATGGCAAACTGGCTGGTTGCCACACAACAAGACTGAGTGAAAGCCGTCTCTTCCGGCTGGCTGAGGCATCTTGCTGCGCAAGTCGGAGGATACGGTAAGTCGCCGACGCGGATACCGGCCAGTCGGCGGCAGACGTCAATGGACTTCTCGCCGAACCATGGCACGGGCCAGCGACATGTGCTGAGCTACCCCGCTTAAACGATGGATTTCCCAATGAACGACTATCCCCCCAAAACCTGCCAAATTGACCGCCTCGTGCGCCAGCCACAACTGGTGGCAGCCGCCAAGGCTGGACGAAAAACCCAACAACGGCGCGACGGAATCTATGCCTATCCACAAGAAACCTTCGAGTTGGAAGGCGTCAGCTTCACCATAACCGCCGTGGAGCGCCAAAGCTTAGGCGAGATGACCGAAGACGACGCCCACGCCGAAGGCTATCCCAGCCTCGCCGCCTACCGCGACTTGATTTTGAAAATGCATGCGGGCATGGTTTGGGACGAAAGCCATTTGGTTTGGGTGCATTGTTTTCAGAAGACCGCCGAATAAGCCAAAGCGCTTAAACGCACAAAAGCCGGATGGCATCCGCCATCCGGCTTTTATTGTGGTTTACCTGCCACTCAACGCGGCGATCAGAGCCCTACAGCCGCATCGGCATCACAATAAACTTGTATTTTGCATTCTGCGTGTCTTCGATCAGGCAGCTATTGCCCGCGTCGGTGAAAGACAGCTTGACCGTGTCCGCATCAACATTGTTGATCGCGTCCAACAGGTAAGCGGCGTTGAAGCCAACTGACAGTCCCTCCCCTGCCAAATGGACTTCCAATTCCTCTTCGGCTTCCTCATGCTCAGGGTTTTGCGCCTGTAGCTTCATGGTGTTGCCCTCCACTTCCAAGCTCACGCCCTTGATTTTTTCGGTGGACAACACGGCGACGCGGGTCAAGGCGGACTTGAACAAGTCTTTGCCCAAGGTAATCACTTTGGAAATATCCCTAGGCATGACGCGGCGGAAATCGGGGAAACGGCCTTCAATCAATTTCGCGGAGAAACTGACGCTGCCCATCTGCACACGGATATTGTTGGGGGCGATGCCGATGGTAATCAGCTCGTCCTGGTCGCCGAGCAGCCGGTATAGCTCCATGACGCCTTTGCGCGGGATAATGACTTGGCGCGGCTCTTGGCTGACGCCCTCCAAGGTTTCTTCGTACAACGCCAAGCGATGGCCGTCGGATGACACCGTGCGCAGCAAAGGGCCGTCCAAATCCAATAGCAGGCCGTTGAGATAATAGCGCACGTCCTGCAAAGCCATCGCGTAAACGGTCTTCTCCATGGCTTTCTTCAAGATGCGGCTGCTCAGCGTCAATTCCACTTCCGGGTTGCTGAGGTCAAAGGCCGGATAGTTTTCCGCAGGCAAGGTGCTTAAGGAAAACCGGCTGCGCCCGCTTTTGACGCTGAGTTTGTCCGCGCCACATTCGACATTGACCGAACTGCCGTCTGGCAGCAAGCGGCAGATGTCCAAAAACTTGCGCGCCGGCACGGTGATGTCCCCGTCCTCCCCGGATTCGGTCGTGGAATGCGTGACCAATTGCACCTCCAAATCGGTGCCGGTGAATTCCAGCCGATTATGGCTGAGGCGGATCAGCACATTCGACAGGATGGGCAGGGTTTGCCGCTTTTCAATGACGCCGACCACTTGTTGCAGCGGTGTCAAAAGGTTTTCTCGGGAGCTGGTGAATTTCATAAGGACGCTGCCATAGTATTAAGGTGGGTATTCCGCCCCGCAAAAGCCGGGGCATTCCTTTAGTTGGATAGGGTGCGCAAGAGGTTGGAATAGTCCTCCATGAATTTGCTGTCGCTTTCCTTCAATTCCACCACTTTGCGGGTGGCGTGCAAAACCGTGGTATGGTCGCGGCCACCAAACATCTGGCCAATTTCCGGCAGGCTGTGGTTGGTCAATTCCTTGGCCAAAGCCATGGCGATTTGCCGGGGGCGGGTGACGGTGCGGGTGCGCTTATTCGACAACAGATCGGCGACGCGGATTTTGTAATACTCGGCGACGGTCTTTTGGATATTGTCCACGTTCACCATGCGATCCTGCAACGCGATCAAATCGCGCAAGGCTTCCTTGGCGAATTCCAGCGTGATCGGCCGGCCGGTGAAATGGGCGTTGGCGGTGACGCGGCGCAACGCGCCTTCCAACTCGCGGATATTCGAGCGGATGCGCTTGCCGATGAAAAACGCCACCTCCGGGGACAGCGCCACGCCGGCGATCTGCGCCTTGCTCATCAAGATGGCGACGCGGGTTTCCAAATCCGGCGGCTCCACCGCCACCGGCAAGCCCCAGCCGAAACGCGATTTCAGCCGGTCTTCCAGCCCTTTGATTTCCTTCGGGTAACGGTCGCAGGTCATGACGACCTGGTGCTTGTTTTCCAGCAGGTTGTTGAAGGTGTGGAAAAACTCCTCCTGCGAGCGCTCCTTGCCGGCGAAGAACTGGATATCGTCGATCAGCAGCGCATCGACCGTGCGGTAAAACTCTTTGAAGGCGTTGATGGCGTTGTGTTGCAGCGCCTTCACCATGTCCGAGACAAAGCGCTCGGAGTGCAAGTAAATGATGTTGGCGGCGGGATTGTTGCGCAAAATCTCGTTGCCGATGGCATGCATCAAATGGGTTTTGCCTAAGCCAGTGCCGCCGTAGATGAACAGCGGATTGTAGGCGCGGCCGACATTTTGCGTGACTTGCAAACAGGCCGCCTTGGCGAGTTGGTTGGACTTGCCTTCGACGAAGTTGTCGAAGGTGAACGCGGTGTTTAGATTGTTCGGCAGGCTTTTGCGGCCCGGAGCGGCTTTTTTGGCGGCGGATTTGCCGTCGGCGCGGGTGCCGTCTTTCTGGATCGCGCCGATTTCCAGCACCACGGCAGGCTGCGGGTCTAGCTTTTGGCTGGCCACCGCCTCTTCAATCTTGTCGATGAAATGCTGCTTGACCCATTCCAGCACGAAGCGGTTGGGCGCCAGCAGCTTCAACTGCCCGCCCTCTTCCACGGCTTGCAAAGGTCTGATCCAAGTGTTGAACTGTTGCGGCGGCAACTCGCCTTCAAGCTGGCTGACGCACTGATTCCATAGCGTACTCATAGGACGGCTTGGCTAACGCGTTGGGATTGTGTAAAAAGCTGTGGCATGGCGGGCCTGCTCAGGCGGGCTTAAGGGCCGGACATTGTACCCGAAAGGCAAGTTATCCACAGCATGTCTTTGCCGCCCGCCGCGCTCCCGCTACGCCCGGCGCACCCGCTTTTTTGCCCGCACCCACGCGAAACATCATGAAATATAAAGACTATTACAAGACCCTGGGCGTAGACCGCAAGGCCACGCCGGAAGAAATCAAAAAGGTTTACCGCAAACTGGCCCGCAAATACCACCCGGACGTGTCGAAGGAAGCCGGGGCGGAGGAAAAGTTCAAGGAAGTCTCCGAGGCTTACGAAACCCTGCACGACCCGCAAAAGCGCGCCGCCTACGACCAGCTCGGCAGCTTCCAGCCCGGCCAAGACTTCCGCCCGCCGCCGGGCTGGGAACAGCATTTCAACCGCGACCCGCTGGGCGGCGAGGGCATCGACTTGGCGGACTTGTTCGCGGCCTTCGGCAACAAAGGCGGGCCTAGGCGCAGCGGCAAAGCCCCGACGCCGGGCCAGGACTACGAAGTCAACGCCCACATCACGCTGGAAGAAGCCTACACCGGCACCGAAGTCGAACTGAGCCTGAGCGTGCCGCAGACCGGCCCCGACGGCATCCCGCGCAAAGAATCCAGAACCTTGAAAGTGCGCATCCCCAAAGGCGCGACCGACGGCCAGCGCATGCGCTTGGCCGGGCGCGGCGGCAAGGGCGCGAACGGTGGCCGCGACGGCGACTTATACCTGAACGTCAGCCTGCGCCCGCATGCGTTTTTCCGCGTCAGTGGCCATAACCTGCACTTGGATTTGCCGCTGGCACCGTGGGAAGCGGTGCTGGGGGTGACGGCGCAGGTGCCGACCTTGGCCGGCGACGTGCGGCTGAAAGTGCCGCCCGGCACCTCGGCCGGGCAACAGTTGCGCATCGGCGACCGCGGCCTGCCGAAGCCGCGCGCCGGGGCGGGGGATTTGCTGGTGATTGTGCAGATTGTCGTGCCGACGCGGGTGAACGACGCCGAACGCGCACTGTGGCAAGCGCTGGCCGACGGCTCGACCTTCAACCCACGCGGGCATTTCCAAGGCGGCTGACGCGCCCTCGGCGAAGGCTCAACGGCGGAAGCCGCACTCCAACGTGAAGAAGCGCGGGTTCAACTCCGCCAGAGGCCCGCGCAACTTCGCCAACTCCGCCTCCGGGCCGTGGATTTCCAAGCGCGCCAGCGCGGCGATTTGCAAAGCCTGCTGCAACAAAGCCCCGACATTGTCCAAATGCGCCAACGCCGCCTCGGCGTCGGCGTAACCCTCCCGGCAATGCGCCTCATCGCCGTCAAAGCTAAACCCGTAATACAAAGCCTTAGGCTCTTCGGCAGTCTTCGCCACAAACTGCCCGCACAAGGCTTTGAACGCGGGCAGATTGGCTTCGGGGATTTTGAAATAAGGGACTATCGTGACGCAGGTGTCCTCAGTCGCCATAGTGGTTTTACCTCGTGAAAAAATGCAAAAAAACAGCCTGCGCAAACGGCTTATCACAAGGGCCGAACGCGCAGGCTGGGTGTGTCGGGCGACAAGCCCGCCGCTACGGCAATACCGTTATTTGGCGCGGATAAAGTCGTAGATGTTTAGGTAATCCTGCCCCGGATTCTTCCACGAATAATCGCTGCGCATGGCGTTTTTGATGGTTTCGCGGAAATGTTCGGGGAATTCGTAATAGCAGCTAATGGCGCGGCCTAGGGCGGATTCCAGGCCGGCTTCGTTGTAGTCGCGGAACACGAAGCCGTTGCGCTCGTGCAGGGGTTTCCAGGAGAAGTCTTTGTCGATGACGGTGTCGGCCAAGCCGCCGACTTCGCGCACCACTGGCACCGTGCCGTAACGCAGGGCGATCAGTTGCGCCAAGCCACACGGCTCGAAGCGGCTGGGCACGATCATCATGTCGGAACCGGCGTAGATCAAATGCGACAGTTCTTCGTTGAAGCCGATTTCGATGTGGCAGTCGGGGTTGTCGTTGAACTGGTGCTTCAGGCTCCAGAAGTAGTTGTTGATCTGCGCCTCCGGGCTGGAGCCGAGCAGCACGAACTGCCCGCCGCGTTGCAGGGTGTAGAACAGGGCGTGGCGGATCAGCTCCAAGCCTTTTTGCGGGTCGAGCCGGCCGACGAAGGCGACGATGGGCTTTTCGTTGTCGGCAAGCCAGAGGCGCTGGCGCAGCGCGCGCTTGTTGTCGTATTTGCCGTCGAGGTCGTCCACGCTGTAGCGGCGCGGGATTTGGTTGTCGATCTCCGGGTTCCACAGCGAGTAGTCGATGCCGTTGACGACGCCGCCAAATTTACGATGATGGATGTGCAGTGTCGGCTCCAGCCCGAAGCCCTGGCCGCCGTCCTTGGCCTCGCTGGCGTGCTTGGGCGAGACGGTGGTGACAAAGTTGGAGTAGACCACGCCGGTCTTCATCAGGTTGATGGCGGTGGGGATCTGGTTGTCGCGCATGCGGTCGTAGTGGTAGTAGTACTCCGGCCGGT
Organism: Candidatus Methylumidiphilus sp.; assembly: GCA_046089945.1. Taxonomy (GTDB): domain Bacteria; phylum Pseudomonadota; class Gammaproteobacteria; order Methylococcales; family Methylococcaceae; genus Methylumidiphilus. The sequence continues at coordinate 57 of JBJSYU010000103.1, read as the reverse complement.
TCAGGCCGGTGGCTTGCAGCACCTGCCCGCCGGTCACGCCCTGGTGCTTGAAGTTGT
>JBJSYU010000102.1:0-4477 GCA_046089945.1 Candidatus Methylumidiphilus sp. | reverse complement strand
ATGGACTTCAGGCATCCAAAAGCCCCTCTCCCCCAACCCCTCCCCCGCTGGGGGAGGGGAGTTAAATCAATGCCTTGCCGACTGTGTAGACACTCATGCCCTGCGAGGGGAAGGGAGTAAAAACTTAATCAGCGCTTCCTTAAGCAGTTACGGACGGTGGTCGCCGTCCAGCACCATGGGCTTGAGCGCCTTCACATCCGCCGCAATGCCTTTCTGCTCCAGCAAAGGCAAGGCCACCAAGCCCTTGGCGACCAGATAGCCCTTCGGCCCCATGGCTTTCTCGCTGCTGAACTCGTTCAAATACGCCAGCAGCCCCGGCACCTGCCCGACATGGCTCTTTTTCACATAGAAAAACAGCGGGCGGGAAATCGGGTAGCTCTGGTTGGCGATGGACTCATAGCTCGGCGCGACGCCGTCGAGCTTCGCCGCCTGCAAGTGGGAGGCGTGTTCCCGCAGCCGGCTGTAAGTCACGATGCCGACGGCATCCGGGCTGACATCCAGCTTGCTGGCGACGTTTTCCAGCGTCTCCTCGGTGTACACGCCGTCCTCGCGGATGTTGTGGCAAATCCGGTTGTATTCCTTTTCGCTTTTGGCTTTTTTCGCAGCCAAGCCGGGATAGCTGTTGCAGCCGGCCTCGGAGACGGCTTCGGCGAACACTTCCATGGTGCCTGAGCTAAACGGCGGGCCGAACACATCAATTTTGATGTCCGGTAGCGCCGGGTTGACCTGTTTCCAGGTCTTGTAAGGGTTGGCGACCAGCGTATCGCAGCCGGGCTGGCAGGCGGGATCGGGCACTTGCTTGTCCAGCGCCAAATACAAATCTTTGCGCGTCAGTTCCAGCGGCTTGGACTTCTTGTCGCTGGCGATGACGATGCCGTCATAGCCGATTTTGACTTCCAGCAGCTCGCCCGCGCCGTTGTTCTGGCAGGTGGCGAATTCCGACTTCTTGATCGGGCGGGAGGCGTTGATGATGTCCGGGGAATCGAAGCCGCCGCCCTCGCAAAACATCGTGAAACCGGCGTTGGTCCCGGTCGGCTCAAACAACGGCTGCTTGAGCTTGGCGCTTTTGGCGATTTTGCCGGCCACGGCTTCCGCGAACGGCTGCACGGTGGTGGAGCCGACAATGTACAGGTAATTCTTCGGCGCTTCGGCCATGGCCACGCTTTGCGCACCGAAGACGGCGGCGGCTAACAGGAGGTGTTTGGGTTTCATGGTGCGAACCTATTGATTTCAGATGTCCAGATGCGACAAACCCGCCACGAGAGCGGGTTTGCCAAGATTGGCCGGACAGGGCGGGCTTTTCAGCCCATCCCGTCTTGGGCGACTAGCTTATTCGCCAGTCCAGACCAGTTCGACGCGGCGGTTCTTCTCGCGTCCAGCTTCCGTGTTGTTGTCGGCAATCGGGTACTCTTCGCCGTAGCCCTTCGCGATCAGCTTGTTGGTGACGCCTTTGCGCTTCAGGTAAGCGGCGACCGACTCCGAACGCTTCTGCGACAGGCGCAGGTTGTAGGCGTTGGTGCCTTCGCTGCTGGCGTGGCCGCGGACTTCGATGTTCTTCTTAACCGGGTAAGCGAGCAGATCGACCGCCACCTTGTCCAGAATCGCCGTCGCCGCCGGGGTCAGCTCAGGGGAGTCATACTTGAAGTTGACGCCCTTCAACTCGATGCGGATTGGGCAACCAAATTCGTCAACCTTAATGCCTTTAGCCGTGTTCGGGCACTTGTCGTCGCAATCGTTGACGCCGTCGCGGTCGCTGTCTTTGGTGGAGCAGTCGGAAACGGGAGCCGCCACGACGGCAGGCGCCGGCTTGTCGCCAAACGGAATCACGAAGCCGACGTTGACCAGCAGGTCGTTGAACACGTCATTGCGGGTGTGCATGCCGCGGTTGTTAAACGCGCTGATAACAGTGGGAGACGCCTGCAACGAGCCGGCCAGCGTGTCCAAGCGGTAACGCACGTCGGCGCGCAACAAGAAGTTGTCGCTCAACTCATAGGTCGCGCCCACGCCGGTCTCGAAAATGAACGAAGGTGTCCCAAAGTTTTGGGCAAAAGCCGGATTGGCGGGGTTGTTGACGGGCCAGCGCGCGCTGGTGTTCATGCCGCCGATGCCGACCACGGCATACGGGGAGAACGCATCGCGGAAAAAGTAGTATTGCAGGTCGATGGTGCCGCCGGTCAGGTCAGCGTTGTAGCGGGAAAAATTGCCAGCCGGGCCGGGCCGACCTTTGTATTCCTGCCAAAACCCCCTGACTTCAACGTTGAAGTATTCGTTAATGATCTTACCAATCGCCAAGCCACCACCCCAGCCGTCAAAGCCGTTGCGGTCGCCGCCGCCGTGCAGGTAGGTGCCGAATGGCGAGACATAGAAGCGGTCGTCCAGAAATTCGTCCGCCGCTTGCGCGGTGGTGAAGGCCGCACAGCCCGTCAGGGCTAAGGCAAAAAACTGTTTCTTAAACATGGTGGCTCTCCTGTTTCAATAAAACAACAATATGTCACGAAATTAACTACAGCCTTTATGATATAGGCAAGCTGCCGCCATTGCAAATTTCATTGCCGCCTATGAGGCTGGACAACCGCCTCGCCGGACGCGGCGGCGCCTCAACCATCCTCGCGCAGCAAGCGTTTTTCCGAAAAATGGCAACTGAAACAACTGCCTTTGCCCAAGGCGCTGGCAATCCGCAATTCGCCCTCATGCCGGGTCAACACGTGCTTGACAATTGCCAAACCCAACCCGACGCCGCTTTGCCCAGCGCTTTTGCCGGTTTCCACGCGGTAAAAGCGCTCGGTCAGTCGTGGCAAATGCTCGGCGGCGATGCCGGGGCCATTGTCCAACACCTCCACCACGCCCCCTCCTCCAGGCTCGTCGCGCCAGCACACGTCCACTTTGCCATCCTCAGGGGCATACTTCAAGGCGTTGACGATAAGATTGGAGAAAGCGCTGCGCAATTCGGCTTCGGAGCCGGCCAGCCTGGCGCTGGATTCCAGGCGCAGCGCCAAGGTTTGCCCCTGCCGCGCCAGCAGATGCGACTCGTCGCAGATATTCCGCAACAGCGCGGCAACGTCCACCTTTTGCGTCTGCTGCGGCATGGCGCCTGACTCCAGCTTGGTCAAGGCCAGCAAGCCGTCAATCAGCTTTTGCATGCGCAAAGTCTGCTCCTCCATGCGGCGGAAAATCTTCTGGTAGTGTTCCGGCAAATCCTCGCCGGCGTCGCCCAAGGTCTCCACATAGCCGCGCAGCACGGTCAGCGGGGTGCGCAACTCGTGCGAGACATTCGACACGAAATCGCTGCGCACCCGCTCCATGAAACGCAACTGCGTCACGTCCTGGGCGATCAGCAGGCGCAAGTCCTCGCCGTACGGCACAATGCGGATTTCCAACTGCCCCTTGTCCGCCATCGGCGAGGCGATGTTCAGCGTGGCTTGGCTGTCGCTGGCGCGCAAAAATTCGGCGAACTTCGGGCTGCGCAGCAAATTGCCAATCTGCTGGCCGACATCGCCCTTGCGCAGGCCCAGCAGACGCTCCGCCGCCGTGTTGAACCAGTCGATCTCAGCGCGCGGCCCCAGCACCACGGTGGCGTCAGGCAAGGCCGATGTCGCCGTGCGGAAGCGCTCCAGCATTTCCAGCAGGCGCTTCTTGCGGTTTTTGTTGCGTCGCCGCAAGCGGTAGATCAGATAATAAATCTCCTCCCAGATGCCGCTGCCCTGCGGGATCTTGCCGCCCGCACGCAGCCACAGCGCGATGCGGTTGATATGGAAAAGCTGGCGCGCCAGATACGCCAACACCGACAGGCCGAAACCCGCCAGATACAGCCCCGTGACCTTGCCGACGAACAAACCCACAAAGGCCAGCAAAGCCACCCAATACGCCTCGGCGCGCCAAGGGCTATCCATGGTTTACGCCACCTCCGAAAAACGATAGCCGAAGCCGCGCACGGTCTGGATCAACTCCTCGCGACCGTGTTCAGCCAAAATCTTGCGCAGACGGCGGATATGCACGTCCACCGTGCGTTCTTCTATATAAGCGTTGCGCCCCCACACCTGATCCAACAACTGCGCCCGGCTGTAGACCTTGCCGGCGTGGGTCAGGAAAAACTCCAGCAAACGGTATTCGGTGGGGCTGACCGTCAGCTCGGCGGCGCCGACATTGACGCGGTGCTGCTCGACATCCAGCACGATGCCGCCCATCTCGATCTTGCCACTTTTGCCAAACTTGCCGGCCCGGCGCAGCACGGCGCGGATGCGGGCGACCAGTTCACGCGGCGAGAACGGCTTGGGGACATAGTCGTCAGCGCCCACATCCAGCCCGCGCACCTTGTCCTCCTCCTCGCCGCGCGCGGTCAACAAGATAATTGGAATCTCGCCAAACACCTCGTCGCGCTTTAGCCGCCTAGCCCATTCCACGCCGCTGACGCCGGGCAGCATCCAATCCAGCAGGATCAAATCCGGCGTCTTTTCCGCCAGCTCGTCCAAGCCTTGGT
>JBJSYU010000101.1:0-4144 GCA_046089945.1 Candidatus Methylumidiphilus sp. | reverse complement strand
GCGGATGCCTTGCAAATACCCATACAGGTACAACTTCAACAAGGCCGCGGGATCATAAGCCGGTTGCCCCACGCAAACCATGCACAGCGCATGTAAAAACCCTAAAACCTGCAAATCCAGGGTGTTGACATACGCATCAATAGCTCTCACCACGTTGGTCTCGCTGACATATTCATCAACACTGGGTGGCAATATCATTTGTTGCTGACGATTGAGCGCGGTTTGGCAACGACGTGCTTGCATAGCGGTGTTTGCGTCTCTGGCGGCTAGTGCGTATATTATACTTGAGTGCAGTATTTAATACTTGCACAGTCTCGGTCAGCGTGGTGCGCACGGCGTTCATGCCGCAGCCGATGTCCACGCCGACAGCGGCCGGGATGATGGCGTGTTTGGTCGGGATGACGCTGCCAACGGTGGCGCCGATGCCTGAATGGACATCGGGCATGGCGGCGATATGGCCGTGGACGATGGGCAGTTGCGCGATGTTGAGCAACTGCTGCATGGCCTGCGGTTCAATATCCTGTGTCCAGATTTTCACCGGCACGCGGGCTTTGTTCAGTTCGATTTGGATACTCATAACGGTTTTTGGGCAAAAAGGTATTATGCCGCCGGTTTTTGCGGGCGGCTTTTGGGGAATCAGGGGGATTTTTAGGCAATAAAAAACCCCTGGCCGATTGGCTGGCCAAGGGTTTTTTAATTTGCCCGGCCCGGATTCGCTGCATGCGCGAAGGCCGGGCTTTGCAAGCGTTGGGGCCTTAGCGCATGTCTGCTGCGTGTTGGATGGATACGGTCACTGGCTAAGGCTCCTCTTACGGTTGGGGTGGAAATTAGACGGGCATTCTAGGCTGTTTATTTTGCTTGTCAATAGGGTTTTGGCATGGCTTGTAAAACCCATCAAGCAATCTTTCACCCATGGGCGCGGGCGTCCTTTTGCCCTGAATCTGGCGCGGAGAGGCCGCTTCGGTGTATCGTTGCGCTTCTCGGCCTGCCGCCGCGTTTGCCCCCGGCAGGCCAGCCCCAGTCATTTCGCCCAAGGAACCCAATCTGATGAGACTTTTCTTATTTGCCTGGCTGCTGGCCAACGCGCTGGCTGTCGCCGCAGGCGCTGCGCTCGGACGGGAAAGCCCGGCCAGTTTTCTGGTGATCGAGCAAGGCACCCACAGCGGCATCAAAACGCAAAGGCTGGACGCGATACGCGACGATGCGGCGCTGCGCGCGCTTTGGCTGGCGCACCGGGGCGGCTTGTCGCCTGCCCCGCCGCTGCCAAAAGTGGATTTTTCCAAGGATATGCTGATTGTCGCTTTCGCCGGGCAGAAAAGCACGGGCGGCTATCGGCTGAACGTCGTCGGCTTAGGCGCGCGCCGTGGCCGCATCCAAGTCGATTTGTCGTTGACCCAGCCCGGCCCGGACTGTCTGGTGGCGCAAACGGCGACGCAGCCGTTTGTGATGTTCAAAATCAGCCGGTCAAGAAAGCCGGTGGCTTTCCAGTTGACCGCCAAGACGTTTTCCTGCGTGTATGGGTAAGGCCAAGAGCCGCTTAGGCGGTTGGTGGGCGGGCTGTGTGTGGGGGTATGCGCGGGCTGACGTTTGCGCAGAAGCACCTGCTTTGCGCTTAGGCCGAACGCAAAGCCTATTTGCAGCGGGGCTTTAGATTTAGAGGGGGTGGCGGGGGTTTAACTCCAGCCTTCATCTTGTTCCGGCTGGGTGCGGGACTTTTTGTCATTGCCGCTATCGATCATGCCGCAAACGCTTGCCGCAGCCAAAACCAAGACGGATATGGCAAACTCCTTGATGCTGCGCAAAATCATTGATCGGTTCATGGTGGTCTCCGTCGTGGGTTGGCGACTTAATGTCCTTAAGCTATTACCGTGCCAACGCACAAAATGCACAGGCATTGGTCTCCGGCTGGTTTTCAAATAGGGTGCGGCTTAGGCACCATGCGGGATATCGGGGACTTTCGGCGCGGCGAAAAACCACATAGGAAATCCGGCCTTAGGTTTTGAGGCGGGGACGCTTCGCAAATTGCGACGCTTTGTGCGAATGATTCCGCAGGCAGGCCCCAAAGCCATGAACTTGGGCCTGCCGACGGCTTTGTCTTGGAGTCCAAAGCTTGCTTTGGACTCCAACCCCGCCGTTCAGCAGACGGCTTGTTAGTCGAAGGGGTGGCGCAGGACGATGGTTTCGCTGCGGTCGGGGCCGGTGGAGAGGATGTCCACCGGGACGCCCACCAGTTCTTCAATGCGCTTGATGTAGGCCTTGGCGTTGGCCGGCAGGCTGGCGTAGTCTTGCACGCCGGCGGTGGATTCCGTCCAGCCCGGCAGTTCCTCCATGACCGGTTCGCACAAGGCGTATTTTTCCGCGCCGGCCGGCACGGTGTCGAGGGTCTTGCCGTCCATCCGGTAAGCCGTGCAGATGCCGATCTTTTCCAGTCCGTCCAACACGTCCAGCTTGGTCAGGCAGATGCCGCTGAGGCTGTTGAGGCGGGCGGATTTTTTCATCAGCACGGCGTCAAACCAGCCGCAGCGCCGCGCCCGCCCGGTGGTGGCGCCGAATTCCACGCCCCTGCTGGACAAATGTTGGCCGACTTCGTCATGCAATTCGGTGGGGAACGGGCCGTTGCCGACGCGGGTGGAATAGGCTTTGGTGATGCCTAAAACATAATCGAAATCCAGCAGGCCCATGCCGGTTCCGCAGGCGGCGCCGCCGGAGGTGGTGTTGGACGAGGTGACGTAAGGGTAGGTGCCGTGGTCGATGTCGAGCATGGCGCCTTGGGCGCCCTCGAACAGGACGCTTTCGCCGGCGTCGCGGCAGGCATAGAGCATCTCCGACACGTCGGCCAGCATCGGCGTGATTTGTTCGCCTAAGGCCAAGGCTTCGGCCAGTGTTTGCGCGTAATCGACGGCCTCGGTCTGGTAGTAGTGGGTCAGCGCGAAGTTGTGGTATTCCAGCAGTTCTTGCAGGCGTTCGGCGAAGCTGGCCGGGTTGAGCAGGTCGCCGACGCGCAGGCCACGGCGGGCGACTTTGTCTTCGTAGGCCGGGCCGATGCCGCGCCCGGTGGTGCCGATGGCTTTGCTGCCACGGGCTTTTTCCCGCGCCAGATCGAGTTGGGCATGCACCGGCAGGATCAAGGCGCAGGCCTCGCTGATCAGCAGCCTGTCGCGCACCGGAACGCCGACCTGCTCCAGCACTTCGATCTCGTGCAGCAAAGCCTGGGGCGACAGCACCACGCCGTTGCCGATGGCGCAGCGGACGCCTTCATGCAGGATGCCGGAGGGGATCAGGTGCAGGACGGTTTTCTTGCCGTTGATGACCAGGGTGTGGCCGGCGTTGTGCCCGCCCTGGAAACGCACGACGGCGTCGGCGCGCTCGGTGAGCAGATCGACCAGCTTGCCCTTCCCTTCATCACCCCACTGGGTGCCGATGACCACGATGTTTTTTCCCATATTTATTCCTAAATCAGCAGTTTTATTGTTGTTAGGGCTAGTTCAAGCCGCCGCCAGCGGCGCGAGTTCCCAGCCGCTGTCTTGCTTGCGCAGGACATGGTTGCAGCCCAACGCCGACGCGCCCGCGGTTTGCCCGGTCAATTCGCAGATGACGCGCCAGCCTTCGGCGCGTAACGATTCGATTTTCCGCTGCAAAGACTCGTCATCCACATCCGGCGCAAACGCTGTCCGTTGCGCGAAACCGTCCACCGGTTCACCCGCCAGCCGCGCCAAGACTTTCAAGTCGGCGCTGAATCCGGTCGCCGGGCGGGCGCGTCCGAAGGCCGCGCCGATGCCGTCGTAGCGCCCGCCTCTCGCCAGTTCGCGGCCATAACCCTCGACCAGCGCGGCAAACACGACGCCACGATGGTAATGGTAGCCGCGCAACTCGGCCAAGTCGAAATGCACTGGCATGTGTGGGAAGGTTTTGCCTAGGGCTGAGGCGATGCCGGCCAATTCGGCCAAGGCTTGCGCCACTTCCGCGCCCGCCTCGGCCAGTTGCCGGGAGGCTTCGGCGATGACATCGGCCCCGCCGTGCAGTTCGACCAAGGCGGATAGCATCCGCGCCGAAGCCGGACTGACCGGATTGGCGGCGAAGAAGTCGCGCAAATCCGGCGCGGCTTTTCGTTGCAGAATGTCGAACAGTTGCGCTTCTTGCGCCG
>JBJSYU010000100.1:0-3061 GCA_046089945.1 Candidatus Methylumidiphilus sp. | reverse complement strand
CGAAGCGGTGCAGCAGGTCGGAGAAGCCGCCCTCGGCCAGGAACACCAGGTTTTGCCGCGACAGGCGCGGAATCAGCCGTTCGGTGTTGGCGCGGTAGAAGGATTCGGCGATGCGCACCAGGCCGAGTTCGTTGGCCGGCTGCGCGGCGCTGTCGGCTAGGCCGGCCACGCGCTCATGGTGTTCGACGCAGAACACAGTGACATCATCCGCGAACTGGCCCTTGCCGGTGAAGCGGCGCAACGCCGCCAGCAGGTTTTCGCACAGCAGCGCGGGGTCGCGCTGGAAGTGGCTGGTCAGAAACGCCTCCAGGCGGTCGTAGCCGAACGGCGTCTCGGCGGCGTCTTCCTCTTCCAACACGCCGTCGGTGAAGAAAAACAGCCGGTCGCCGACTTCCAGCCGGGTGGCGGCGGAGGCGTAGGTGGCGTCGGGAGACTTGCCCAGCGGCAGGCCGCCGATCTCCAGCGCCTCCATGTCGGCCAGGGCGAAGCGGTACAGATAGGGGAACTGGTGGCCGGCGTTGGCGTAAAGCAGTTCGCCGGTGTGCATGTCCAGGCAGGCGGCGAACAGGGTCATCAGCAGGCGCTGGTTGGCGATTTTCAACATGGCGTGGTTCAGCCGGCCGAGGATCGAACTGGGGTCGCGCTCGCCGCCGGCGGACAGCAGGTTGACCCCGGCCTTGGCGGCGCTGACCAGCGTGCCGGCGGCCACGCCGTGGCCGCTGACGTCGCCCATCAGCAGCACCGCCCAGCGCCCGTCCACGATGTAGTAGTCGTAATAGTCCCCGCCCACTTCGGTGGAGGTGACCAGCGTCGCCGAACCGCGCAGGCCGGGCAGGTGGACATCGCCGGGCGGCAGCAGGCTGCGCTGTAGCAATGCGGCGTGGGCCACCTCCTCGTTCAGGCGGGCGCTGAGCGTGTGCATGACATCGATCAGCTTTTCCTGCGAGTCGGACAGGCTGGCCATCATATCGGTCAGCGCGACCACGCCGACGAACCGGCCGCCGTCCAACACCGGCAGCGCCTCATGTTCCATGTCGGGGTCGCGGCCGAGCAGTTCGCGCATGGTTTGGTCCACCCGCTCGTTCGCCTGGGCGACCATCGGCACCCAGGACAGCGCAGGCTCCTGCCGCAACAGCTCGCCCACCGTCCGGTGCAGAAACAAATCCATCGCAAACGCCTTGGTCATGAAGCTCAAAAAGCTGCGGCGGGAAATCGACCCGCTGTAGCCGTCGGCGTCGTCGATGACCGGCAGGATGGGCAGGTCGGTGCGCGACTGAAAGCGGGCAAGCAGCTCTTTGACCGGGGTTTGCGGGGAAACCGGTTCGACGGCATGTGCCAAATGCGCGATGGTGGGGGCTTCATAGGTGCGCGGGGCGGCTTGCCTCTGGGCTGGATTCATGGGTGAATTTCGCTTTTAAATCGATGGTTTGCCGACAATTTACCCCAAGGTTAGGCAGAGAATGTGAAATCCGTATGACAGCCTTGTGACAAGGAAGGCGCCAAAATCCTGCCGCAGCCTGCGACGGAATGGGCGCCGCTAAGAGGCTGTCTGGAAATTCCAGCCGCATAGGCTAGGGTGGCGGCTTTTTGTTGTCGTCGGGCGTTTGAGTGAGCCAGAAAAAAAACGGAAGGAGCGCTATCCGAGCAGCCTGGGCCAGGGCGCGCGGCGCTGCCCGAAGCCGCTGCCGCCGGTGGCTGCGGGGACGGGGGCGCGGGAGCGGCTGAACCACACGCTGCGCAGCCGGCTGCGGCAGAAGGGTGGGCGCGAAGGGGCTGCCTAGACGACCAGAGCGTCAAGCGCGCGGCGGTGCCGCGACGCGGGCAAGAAGGTCAGCGGACGCAAGCGGCGCATCCCGGTGGACACGCTGGGGCTGCTGTCGGCGGGTCGTGATCACCGCCAGTGCGCAGCACCGCGACGGCGTGCGCCTGCCCATCGTTATGCATAAGCCAAAAAATTATAATAAAATCAATGCTTTTTCTATCTGGTAAGAACATTGATTTAATAGTAAGAGTTTTTGGCCCCATGTATATTATGAGGAGAGAGGATGCCAAGGGTTTTGTCCTGCTGTCCCGCCGCTGGGTGGCCGAGCGCACCTTCGGTCGGATCAAACACTCCCGCCGTCTCGGCAAAAGCTACGAGCGCCTCACCCGCACGGACGAAAACTGGGTTTACATCGCCATGGCCCGCATCATGCCGAACCGCTTGGCTTAAACCGGAAATTTCCAAACAGCCTATCAGAGACTCAAAATGGCCTGCGGATTTTTCATGACGCACTGCTGAATTTATTTTTCAACTGAGCGATAATACGAATTTTTTCGAGTCGGCTGGCCTTTAGGAACAACTATAACAATGCACAAACAGCAGCACAGTTACAACTTGGAGGAATTGCTCCAATGCGGTCGGGGGGAATTGTTCGGCCCTGGCAACGCGGAATTGCCCTTGCCGCCGATGCTCATGTTTGACCGCATTAACCGCATCAGTTCCGAGGGCGGTGCCTACGACAAGGGCGAAATCATCGCCGAACTGGACGTCAAGCCGGAGTTGTGGTTCTTCGACTGCCATTTCCAAAACGATCCCGTGATGCCCGGTTGCCTTGGTTTGGACGCCATGTGGCAATTGGTGGGCTTTTACTTGGGCTGGATGGGCGGGCCAGGTCGCGGGCGGGCTTTGGGCGTAGGCGAAGTCAAGTTTCGCGGCCAAGTGTTGCCGCACAACAAGCGGGTCACCTACCGCATTAACCTCAAGCGCGTGATCCTGCGCAAGCTCGTCATGGGCATCGCGGACGCCGAGTTGGATTGCGACGGCAAGATCATCTATGAGGCCACCGACCTGCGGGTGGGTTTGTTCACTTCCACAGCGGACTTTTGAGGGGTTTTCACTGATGTTTAGACGTGTAGTCGTGACCGGCTTAGGGATTGTCTCCAGCCTGGGCAACAACCACTCGGAAGTGAAGGATTCTTTGTATGAAGGGCGTTCCGGCATCTGCCTGAGCGAGGAATACCAAAACATCGGCTTCCGCAGCCATGTTTATGGCCCGCTGAGGATCGACCCCGACGAGCT
>JBJSYU010000099.1:0-4818 GCA_046089945.1 Candidatus Methylumidiphilus sp. | reverse complement strand
GGCGGCAACGGCGCCGGCAAAACCACCACGCTGTCCATGCTGCTCGGCCTGCTGCTGCCGACTTCAGGCGCTATTCATGTGCTAGGCGTGGACATGGTGAAAAACCGCTTCGCCGCGCTGCCGCGCATGAATTTCACCTCGCCGTATGTCGATCTGCCGCATCGGCTGACTGTGGCGCAGAACCTTGATGTTTACGCCCGCCTCTACGGTATACGCCAACGCCGCGAGCGCATTGGGCAACTCGCCGCGCAGTTTGATTTAAAAGCACTGCTGAAACGCAGCTACGGCACCTTGTCGGCGGGGCAGCGCACCCGCGTGTCGCTGGCGAAATCGCTGTTGAACCGGCCGGAGGTCTTGCTGATGGACGAACCCACCGCGTCGCTAGACCCCTCCACCGCCGACCATATCCGCCGCCATCTGCAAGACTACCAACGCGAGACCGGCGCGACCATTCTGCTGGCCTCGCACAATATGCTGGAGGTCGAGCGCCTGTGTACAAATGTGTTCATCATGAAACAAGGCCGCATCGTGGACAGCGGCGAACCGGCGGCGCTGACGCAGAAATACGGCCGGGAAACCCTGGAACAGGTGTTTATTGATATTGACCGGGATACTTTGACATGAGCCTATTCACACCGATGGCACAGCGTATGGGCCGCATCATGGCGATGGTGGCACGTTACCTGTATTTGATGATGGCGTCTTGGCCGCGCTTGGTCGAACTGGCTTATTGGCCGTCCGTGCAAATGGTATTGTGGGGTTTCATCAACCAGTTTCTGGCCGGGCAAAGCGCTTATCTGGCGCAGGCGGCGGGATTATTGATCGCCGCCGCTTTATTGTGGGACGTGCTGTTCCGCGCCCAGCTCGGCGTGGCGCTGGTGTTCTTCGAGGAAATGTATTCGCGCAACCTGGGCAATCTGTTTGTCAGTCCGCTGCGCCCGTATGAACTCGCCTTGGCGATGCTGCTGGTCAGTTTCATGCGCACAGTGTTTGGCCTGGGCGTCGCCGCCGGCTTGGCGGTGGCGCTGTACCAGTATTCGATTTTCGACATGGGCCTGCCGCTGCTGGCGTTTTTTGCCAATTTGCTGGCGATGGGCTGGGCCATCGGCTTGATGGTGGCGGCCTTGGTGCTGCGCTATGGGCTGGGCGTGGAAGGCTTGGCTTGGGCGATCATTTTCGCCATCGCCCCGGTCAGCGGCGTTTACTATCCCATTTCAGTGTTGCCCGGCTGGCTACAGCCGGTCGCTTGGGGCTTGCCGTCCAGCCATGTGTTTGAAGGCATGCGGGCGGTGATGCACGGCCAAGCGTTCCCGCTGGATCATTTTTTCTACGCGGCCGGGCTGAATGTCGCCTATCTGCTGGCCGGGCTGGCGATATACCTTTATACCTTCCACATCGCCCGGCGGCGCGGGCTGTTGTTGCAGATGGGGGAATGAGGCACCTGCGTCTGCGGTCTTGGCGGGCAACGCAAGCGCACCGCTGCCGCCTGGCAATCGGCGATTGCGGAGGCACCCTGTAGCCAAATCGGGCCAAGCAACGGCAAAATCCTGCGGATTGTTGCGCGAAAATCAACAGATTGGATTCCACGCAATCACAAGTCATTGAATACCATGCATTGTGTAGGTTTATGGCTGTTGCGTGGCTAGCGAACGCTCGACGGCTGGGCTATGGTTGGTCATGACTTAATTGAACGCGGGCGGAATCGGGATAAAAGGTTATTCCACAAGCCGCCCTCACCCACACACTGGAGATTGATGGTTATGGTAGCCTTGTTGAAAGAAACCCCCGCATCCATTGACCAAATGGTCAAACAAGCCCGCGCCGCACAGCGCATTTATGAACGCTTCAGCCAAGAGCAAGTGGATCTAATCGTCAAAGCCGTCGCCAAGACGGTGTATGACAACGCCGAAATGCTGGCGCAGATGGCGGTCGATGAAACCGGTATGGGCGTGTATGAAGATAAGGTGCAGAAAAACAAAGGCAAGTCGCAAATTATCTGGCACAGCCTGCGCGGCAAAAAGTCGGTCGGCATTATTGAGCGCAATGAAAAGACGCGGGTCATCGCCGTGGCCAAACCCATGGGGGTCGTCGGTTCGGTGACGCCCGTCACCAATCCCATCGCCACGCCGATGAGCAATGCGATGTTCGCGCTGAAAGGCCGCAACGCCATTATTGTCGCCCCGCATCCTAGGGCCAAGGCGTGCAGCGCGAAAACCATCGACTTAATCAACCAAGCGATTATCCCGCTGGGCGCACCAGCCAATCTGGTGCAGGTTGTCCACGAACCCAGCACCGCGCTAACCGGCGAATTGATGCGGCTGGCCGATGTGGTGGTGGCGACCGGCGGAGCCGGCATGGTGAAATCCGCCTACAGCAGCGGCAAGCCGGCCTATGGCGTCGGCCCCGGCAATGTCCAAGTGATTTTAGACCGGGGCATTGATTACGCCGAAACCGCGCAAAAAATCATCAGAGGCCGGGCGTTTGACAATGGCATCATCTGCTCCTGTGAGCAATCCGTGATAATCCACGAAGACGATTATGCCCAAGCGCTTAAAGCCTTCACTGATAATGGCGCGTATTATGTGGACAAGCCGGAACAGGCCGCAGCCTTGCGCCGGGTGTTATTCAAAGACCGCGTCATCAATAAACTGGTCGTCGGCCAGCCGGTCGGCAAAATCGCCAGTTTGGCGGGCATCCCGCTGCCAGAGGGCGTTAAGGTATTGCTGGTTCCGTCGAATGGCGCTGATGACGACGTGCTGCGGCTGGAAAAAATGTGTCCGGTGCTGGCGGCGTTCACCTATCGGCAGTTTGACGAGGCGATAGCGATAGCCAGCCAAAACCTACGCTTGGAAGGCCAAGGCCACAGTTGCGCGGTGCATTCGCTGGATCAAAACCATATTGAAGCCGTCGCGCTGGCGCTCAACACCAGCCGCGTCGTCGTCAACCAAGCCAGTTCTTTGGCGGCCGGCGGCAGTTACTTCAATGGCTTCTCGCCGACCGCGACTTTAGGCTGCGGGTCTTGGGGCAACAACAGCATTTCCGAAAACCTAGGCTTCAAGCATTTAATCAATATCCAGCGCATCGGCATGCCGATTGCCGACGCGAAAGTGCCGGATTATCAGGAGCTATGGGCATGAGATTATTGCCTATGCCGGAAATCAGCATCGGCGCGGGAACCTTGGCGGAAACCTGCGGGATTCTCGACCGCTGGCAGGCCGATAAGGTGTTGCTGGTGACTGACCCCGGCCTGATTCAAGTCGGCATCGCCGGGCGGCTGCTGACGCTGTTGGAAGCGGGCGGCAAAACCGTGGCGTTGTTTGACGGCGTGGCGCCTGACCCGGCGATAGACGTGGCCCGGCAAGTCGGCGAACTGGCGCGGACGGCGGGCATAGACGCGGTCATTGGCCTAGGCGGCGGCAGTTCGCTGGACATCGCCAAGCTCGCCGCCGCGCTGGCGACCAACCGCAAAGACTTGGAGGACTACATCGGCGTGGACAAGCTGGAACGCGACGCCCTGCCGTTCATCGCCATCCCGACCACGGCCGGCACCGGCAGCGAAGTGACGCCGATTGCGATCCTCTCCGACGAACAGGAACAGGTGAAAAAAGGCGTGGTGTCGGCGCGGATGATGCCCCGGCATGCCATCCTCGACCCGACCTTGACGCTGGGCCTTAAGCCCTACACCACCGCCGTCACCGGCATGGACGCGCTGACCCACGCCTTGGAGTCATACACCTCGCTCCACGCCCACGCTTATTCCGAAGCGCTGAGCCTGCAAGCGATGGGGTTGATCGCGCAAAACTTGCCGACGGCGTTCCGCGACGGCGGCAATGTGGCGGCGCGCGAGGCGATGCAATTGGGCAGCCTGCTGGCCGGTATGGCGTTCGCCAATGTCGGCGTGGCGGCGGCGCATGCGCTGGCCTATCCCTTGGGCGGCATGTTCCACATCACCCATGGGCTGGCAACCAGCCTAATGTTGCTGCCGGTGCTGGCGTTCAATTTGGAAGGCAACGAGGACAAATACCGGCGCATGGCGCAGCGCCTGACCGGGCGGGCGCATGCCTCGGCGGAGATGGTGGGCCAAGCGGTGGGGACGTTGCTGGATGAGTTGGCGTTGCCGAGGAATCTGGCGGCGGCCGGCGTCCCCGCCAGCGCGTTGCCGGTCATGGCCGAGAAGGCGATGGCGGTGACGCGGCTGCTGGGCAACAATCCAAGGCCGGTCACGGAGGCGGACGCCTTGGCTTTGTATCAGTCGGCGTTTGCGCGTTGACAAGGTATTTTGGGGGCTGGCTTCCCGCCCCCAATCTTATTTGCTTAAGCCAGCCGCCGACGCCCGAACGCGCCCAGCCCGGCCAGCGCCGAGCCGAACAGCCAGACGGCCGCCGGCACGGGGACGGCGGCGGACAATTCGGCGGTGGTGTTCAACGGCGTCAGCAGCAGCGCGTGGGTCACGCCGTCCTTGACGCCGGTGGCAGCGATTTGGCCGGCATCGTTGATGTCCGCCGCGTTGGTGACTGTCCAGCCTTGGGTGTCGAACAGCAGGCTGTTGATGTCCACCGCGCCGTCGGCCCGGCTCCACAAAAAGCCCGTGCCTACATTGTTGGCGTCGGTCATTTTGCCGACCACCTGCGACTGGTTATTGATGGCGCTGGCGGTCAAAGACCCCGGCGCGCCATCTTGCAAATACGCCACCTGCCCGTCTTTCCACAAAAACGCGCCGTCGGAGGAGTAACCGACGATCTCGCCTAAATCGTTCAGGTCGGTGGCGCCGCTGTAATTCCATTGGATACCGACACTGGTGGTGCATGAGCAAATCCA
>JBJSYU010000098.1:0-9006 GCA_046089945.1 Candidatus Methylumidiphilus sp. | reverse complement strand
CTTGGGCCTGCCCGCCTGCCTGTAATCCCTTATGATGATGGAGACAACGCCATGACGAAAATCAACAACGAAGCGCAGTTGGTCAAAAAAGCCTTGGAAGTGGCCGAGAAATATGCCAAGAACCGGGGCTATAGCGGTTTCCCGGCCAGCGCCTCGGCCAACGACAAAGTCGAATGCAGTTACCGGCTGCTGGTCAGCGACAAACTGGTCACTGCTTTGCCCGGCGACCAGGAATCCATACCCAATATGAAACACAAGCTGGCATTATGGATGGCCCGGCAATTGCCGAAAGACCATCCTTTGCTGAAATAAAGCGTTTGTAGTCCCGCCTTTAGGCGGAAAAGCTGGAACTGGAAATAGTCGGCTAAAGCCGGGGCTACAAACAATCTGGGGCTGCTTGCAGCCTTTAACTTGACCTGAAATAGGGTCAAATCATCCCCAACTGCAACTTTGCCACTTCCGACATCATATCCCTAGACCAGGGCGGGTCGAACACCACTTCGACATTGACTTTTGCCACGCCCGGCAGACCTCTGATTCCCGATTCCACGTCGTTTTGCAGTATCGGTCCCATGCCGCAGCCGGGGGCGGTCAAGGTCATGATGACTTGCACAGTATTGCCGCCGGTCGGCGCTGGCGTGACTTGGCAGAGGTATACCAGCCCCAGATCGACAATGTTGACTGGGATTTCCGGGTCGAACACCGTGCGCATGACCTCCCAGCAGTTTTTCTCCACCGCTTCGGGCGCTTCGCCTTGCTCCAAATGGCTGATGGACGGCGGCTCTTTGCCTAGGGCGTCGGCATCTTCGCCGGCGATGCGCACCATATAACCCCTTTCCGTGGTGACCGTGAAATTGCCGCCCAACGATTGGAACAGGGTGACGACATGGCCCTGGTTGAGTAAGGTTGGGGTGCCATCGGGGATTTGAACGACGTCCACATCCCGCTGCAAGACGATGCTTTCTCGACCGTACATAATCTTCAAGTCTCTGTCGTTTGGGTTGATGGGTCGGGAATCATGATGAGTCCCGCGTAAGGCCCTGATAATGCAAGCAGGGGTTTTAAGGATAGAAAATTTTCCTCGCCTTGTGGGAGAGGGTTAGGGCAAGACCCTCTCCTAGCCCTTTCCCTCCTGGGAGAGGGAGTTAAAGCGTTTTTAGGTGATGACCTGCCCATGCACGCCCCGGCTGACCGGGCCGAGCAATTCGACGTAGCGCCCGGCCAGGCTTTCCGGCGCGGCGGTTTCGGTCGGCAGTTCGCCGGGGTGGGAGCGCCGCCGCATCGGCGAATTCACCGGCCCCGGCACCAGCACATTGACGCGCACCAGCCCGGCGCTGCCGAGTTCCTCCGCCCACATCCGCGCCATGCCTTCGACGGCGATTTTCGCCACGCCGTAAGCGCCCCAGTAAGCCTTGCCGGCCCGCGCCGAGGAATCGCTAGTGAACAGCAGCGAGCCGTCGCCGCTGGCTTGCAGCAAGGGCAACAGCGCCCGTGTCAGGCCGTGGGCGGCGCTCAAATTCACGCGCAGCAGCTTGTCGAACTGTGCCGCCTTGATGTCGGCCAAAGGCCCCAGCGCGCCGAGTTCCGCCGCGCTGTGCAGCAGCCCGTGCAACAGGCCGAACTGGCCGCGCAGAATTTCAGCCAATTCGGCGAATTCGGCGTCCCCGGCGGTGGCGAGATCCAGCGGGTAAATGGCCGGTTGTCGGTGGCCGGCGGCAAGGATATCGTCGTGCAACGTTTCCAGCCGGTTCACCGCCTTGTCGAGCAGCACGACGCAGGCGCCCGCCGCCGCCAAGGCGCGCGCCGCGACGCCGCCGAGTCCGCCGCCGGCACCGCTGACTAGAATGATGCGGCCATCGAGTGTGTTCATGCGCCCTCCCCGTCCAGCCACGCCAGCAAATCCAAGGGTTGCCCAAGCAGCCCGTCGGCCCCCCAGCCGTGCGCGGGGTCGTCGTCCGGCACGTAGCCGTAGAGCGCCGCCAAGGTCGCCATGCCGGCGTTTTGGCCGGCCTCGATGTCGCGGCGGGCGTCGCCGACATAGACGCTGGCCTGCGGCGCGGCGCCGATGCGGCGGCAGGCTTCCAGCATCGGCAGCGGGTGCGGCTTGCATTCGGCCAGCGTGTCGCCGCTGATGACGCAGCCGCTGCGGCTGTGCAGATCAAGCTGGCGCAGCAGCGGGTCGGTGAAGCGGGCATGCTTGTTGGTGACGATGCCCCAGCGCAGGCCGCGCGCCTCCAACTCGTCCAGCACAATGTCCATGCCCTCAAAAAAACGGGTCTGGACGGCGATGTTTTCCTCATACAAGCAGAGCATGCGCTGCAACAGGCTATCAAAGTCAACGTCTTGCGGGTCGGCGGCAAGGACTTGCAGCAACATCGCGCTGGCGCCGTAAGTCACGCTCGGCCGCAAGGCTTCCAAGGGCTGCGGGCGCAGGCCGAATTCGGCGCTGGCGGTGTTGCAGGCGACGGCCAGATCCGGGGCGGTGTCCAGCAAGGTGCCGTCGAGGTCAAACAGGACGCCGCGCCATGGGGGCTTTGCTGCCATCGGCTTTAGTCCTCCGCGCGCGCGAAAGCGGCCAAGTAATTGACATCCATGTCGGCGCCCAAGCTGAACTGCCCAGTCAGCGGGTTGTAAGCCACGCCTTCCATGCCGAGCAAATCCAGTCCGGCCTCACGCGCCCAGCGGCCAAGCTCCGATGGCTTGATGAAAGTGTGGTAGTCGTGGGTGCCTTTCGGGATCATCCGCAGCACTTGTTCGGCGGCGACAATCGCCAAAAGCCACGCCTTCGGATGGCGGTTCAGCGTGGAGAAAAACACCCGGCCACCGGGCTTGACCAGCTTGGCGCAGGCTTTGACGATGGACACCGGGCTGGGAACGTGTTCCAGCATTTCCATGCAGGTGACCACGTCAAAACGGCCGGGTTGTTCTTCGGCCAAAGCTTCGGCGCTGATCTTGCGGTATTGCACTTTGACGCCGGATTCTAGGCCGTGCAAATCGGCCACGTCCAGCAGTTCGGCGCTCAAGTCCACGCCCAGCACCTCGCCGCCCATCCGCGCCAGCCCCTCGCTAAGGATGCCGCCGCCGCAGCCGACATCGACGATGCGGCGGCCGTCGAGTGCGGCATGGGCGCGGATGAATTGCAGGCGCAGCGGGTTGACCGCATGCAAGGTTTTGAATTCGCCGTGGATATCCCACCAGCGCTGGGCTTGCGAGCCAAACTTGTGGATTTCGTGGGCGTGTACATTGTCGGTGGTGGCGTTCATATGGATGCCTTTAATTTGGGATTGCCGCAGTCAGGCGCTCGCGCCAAGCGACGGCGCGGGCGGCGATGTCGCCGCAGTCTAAGGTGGTGAGTTCGCGCCCGCGCAGCAGGCGGCGGCCGGCCACCCAGACATCGGTGACTTGGTGGCGGCTGGCGGCGTAGACGATGTCGGAGATCGGATCGAACAAGGGCTGGGTTTCGATATCGCCCAAATTCAGCGCCACGATATCGGCAGACTTGCCGACCGCCAGCGAGCCGATGTCCTGCTCCAGCCCCAGCGCGATGGCGCCGTTTAGCGTCGCCATGCGCAGCGCGGTGGCGGCGGGGACGGCGCGGGCGTCGTTCGCCACCGCCTTTGCCAACAAGGCGGCGGTGCGCATTTCGCCCAGCACGTCCAAATCATTGTTGCTGGCCGCGCCGTCGGTGCCGAGCGCGACATTGACGCCGGCGGCGACCAACTTCGCCAGCGGGCAGAAGCCCGAAGCCAGCTTTAAATTGGACTCCGGGCAGTGGACGATGCTGCCGCCGGACGCGGCATAGGCGTGGATTTCTTCGTCGGTCAACTGCGTCATGTGGACGGCGATGAAGCGCGGCCCCAGCACATCCAACTGCGCCAGCCGCCGCAACGGCCGCATGCCGTGCGCGGCGCGGCCCTGCTCGACCTCGTGCGCGGTCTCGTGCAAATGCATGTGGATGGGGATATCCAACTCCTCGGCCAGCGTGTTCAGCCGCGCCAGCGGGCCGTCGGAGACGGTGTAAGGCGCATGCGGGGCGAACGCGGCCTTGACCAAAGGCTCGCCGCGTAGGCTCTCGAACAAAGCCAGCCCCTTGGAGAAATACTCGTCCGGCCCGCCGGCCCAGGCGGTCGGAAAATCCACCACGATCAGGCCCAAAGTCGCCCGCATCCCAGCCTGCAACACTTGGCCGGCGGTGGTTTCCGGGAAAAAATACATGTCGTTGAAGCAAGTGACGCCGCCGCGCAGCATTTCCGCCATCGCCAAATCCGTGCCGTCGCGCACAAACGCCTCGCCGGCGAAACGCCGCTCCAACGGCCAGATATGCTCGTTCAGCCACTCCATCAGCGGCAAGTCGTCGGCGTTGCCGCGCAGCAGCGACATCGCGGCATGGGTATGCGTGTTGATGAGTCCGGGGATCAGCGCGTGGCTTGGCAAATCCACCAGTTGGGCCGGCTGGTGGCGTTCCAGCGCCAGCGCGGACGGCAGAATGTCCACGATGCGGCCGGCCTGCACGGCGACGGCATGGTGTTCCAGCACGGTGGCGTGAGGCTCCACCGGAATGATCCAGCGCGCCTTGATGAGCGTGTCGATGGGCATGGGATGATTAACCTAGCGTTTCAGTAAACTTTAGCACGACTGCGGCAAGGAATGCACGGCTAAAGCCGGAAAACGCCAGATTTTAGCGCAATTGACTTGTAGATTTTGGGGCATTTGGCTACGAAGCTTGTCACCTATCGGTTTGCCAAATGGTCTGTAGGAGCGGGCTTTAGCCCGCGAAAATCGCGGCCTTATTAGGGCCGCTCCTACCTGCATTTTTAAACCATACCCTCAACGATGCAAAAAAAAAACGACTACCAGCCTATTGCCAAAACACCGTCTCCGGCAGTTTCTCCGCCGGGCCGGTCAATGTTGGGCCGGCGGTTTCACGGATCACCGTGTAGATTTTCGCGGTGGCTTGTTTGTCAGAATCGCCCCATTGCTTGACCAGCCCGGCGCAGTATTCCTTGCGCAATGCGGCTTGCAATTGCGGGTCGGTTTCTTGCGTCAGTGGGGCAATTTTCTGCCACACCGCCGCATCATTGCACAGCAAACCTTGCGCTTCCGCGCTGGCTTTGCGGAAACCCTCCAAGGCTTTGCCGTGGGTGGCCGCCCAGGATTGCTTGAACACAAACCCCAAATTAGGCATCGGCTGGTTTATGCCCAAACCCTTGACGACATCGCGCCCATCCAGCAGGCGGCGGAAACCCTGCGCTTCCAAGCGGGCGGCGAAATGCCAAAAGTCCAGCAGCGCGTCGAGTTTGCCGTCGGCGAGTTGCTGATTCAACAACGGCGGTGCGCCAAAGACAATATCGGCCTCCTTCGCCAAATCCAAATGGGCGGTTTTCTTCGCGTAGGCTTGCAGCAAAATCCAGTTTTTATCCAGCGGCCCGCCGGCCACGCCCAACTTTTTGCCCTTCAAATCGGCCAATGTGCGGATAGTCGAGTCGGCCGCCACCATCACCGCGCCGGCCTGGGTCGAATACGGGATGAAACGGTAATCCGCGCCATTTTGGTTTTGGCTGGCAACCCAAATCCAGTCGGTGGCAATCATATCCAAGCTATCGCCTTGCAGGCCGATTTTGCCGGCGTCCGGGCCGGCCAACTTTTGCACCTGCAAATCCAGCCCGTATTTTTTATCCAACCCTTGTAAGGCAATAGCCTCCGTTTCCCAATTGACTGAGCCAAACGCCAACAGGCCGATTTTCAGCCTAGAGTCTGCGGGTTCGGCGTGGGCGCACAGGGAAAACAAAACAGAAAACAGCAAAGCGGGGTATTTAATCATGGGGTGTTGTCACTAAGTGTGGTGAATGTTGGCTGGAAATGATACTCCGTCCCCCTGGTATCCAGCCTCAGCATAATTCAGAGTAAAGCCGTCCAGGGCGCTAAAGGGCCGCCCTGAACGGCTGGCGCTCAAGTTTTAGCTTTGCTTCGCCGCGTCCAGCGCGGCCTGGAGTTTATCCTCATCCTCATGCGACAACGAGGTTTTGATGATTTTGCCGCCCGCCCCTTGCAATTCTTCCAGCGCCTTGTCGGCGGTGATTTTGCGGAACAGGATAAACAGCGCCGACGAACCGGGCGTCAGGGTATCAGCCAATTCCTTCATAAAGTCATCGTTGATGCCGACATCGCTCAATGCGCCGGAAACCGCCCCAGCCCCAGCGCCGACTGCCGCGCCGAGCAGCGGATTCAAAAACAGCAGGCCGACCAAGGTTCCCCAAAAGCCGCCGCCAATCGCGCCCATCGCCGTCAACTGATAGATTTGATTCAGCTTGACCTTACCGTCGGCCTGTTTCACGGCGACCACGGCATCCTCCAAGTCAATCAGGTAATCGCGCTGCATTTTCAGCAGCCGAATGCGCACTTCTTCCGCTTCAAACGGATTGTCATAGCTGATAACAATTAGCTCGCTCATAAAATCTCCAAGGGTTGCAGGGTGGGAAAAAACCAACCTTAAAACAGGTCGGCATTGAGGAAAAAGTGCGCGGCGATGCTGCCAATATAGCCTAAGAAAATAACCGGCGTCCATTTCAAATGGCTGGTGAACGTGTACACGCCTTTGGCCTGGCCCATCAGCGTGATGCCAGCCGCCGAACCAACCGACAACAGGCTACCGCCTACGCCGGCGGTCAACGTGACCAGCAGCCATTGGCCGGTGGACATGTCGGGATGCATGGTCACTATCGCCAACATCAACGGAATGTTGTCCACCACCGAGGATAGCAAACCCACCAGTATATTCGCGGAAGCCGCCCCCATTGCGCCGCCATACAAAAATCCAGAGGCGTGGGCGAGATAGCCAATAAAGTTAATACCACCCAAACACAGCACCACGCCATAAAAAAACAGCAGTGTGTCCCATTCCAGCCGGGCGACTTGAGTGAAGATATCGAAATCGATGGGCTTGCCATCTCCCCGATGGCTTGCGCTAAAGTCGGTCAAGCGCAGATAATACGAGAAGAATTGCAGATAACTCAAACCCGCCATCATGCCGGCAGCGGCAGGCAGGCGCAGCAGGTATTCAAAACCGACCGCAGTGAGTATCGCCAACAGGAACAGCGCGACGATGCGCCGGGCACCCCGGCGCATGTGTATGGCCTCGCGCAGCGCTTGCGGCTTTTCATCAGGCACCGCGTAAGCCATGATGGCCGCAGGAATGGTGAAGTTCAGCAACGCTGGCAGGAATAATTTATAGAAAGTCAAAAACGCCACCGGGCCTTTCTGCCAGACCAGCAGCGTGGTGATATCGCCAAGCGGGCAGAACGTGCCGCCGGCATTGGCCGCGACGACAATATTAACGCAGCTTATCGCGACAAACTTTGGGTTGTCCTTGCCCACCGCCATCACCACCGCGCACATCAACATGGCGGTGGCCATATTGTTGGTCAAGGAAGAAACCAAAAAGGCCAATACCCCGGTCAGCCAAAAGAGCTGGCGGTAGCCATAGCCCCGATTGACCAGCCAAGCGCGCAGGTTGGCGAACACCAGCCGCTCTTCCATGGCATTGATATACGCCAGCGACACGACCAGAAACAATAGAACCTCGCTGTAATCCAACACATCTTGGCGCATGGCCGCTTCGGCGATGGGCGCAAGATTGGCTTGTCGGTAGACTAGCGCAATCCCCGCCCAAATCAGCGCCGCCGCCAACATCATCGGCTTGGATTTGCGCAGATTGAGGGTTTCCTCAAACACCACTAGCACATAGGCAACGACGAACAGGCCCAGTGACCCATAGCCGACCCAGTGTCGGCTCAAATCCAGCTTTTGTCCGGCATCCGCCGAGGCGAAAACCCAGTTTGGCAGCAGCGCCAAGCTTGACCCCGCCCAAACTCCTTGGTGTCGTATCATCAAAACCGCCATTATTCCGCTAAATAAGTGTGCGTCAGATTGCCGACCTTTTTCAATTCGACACGAATATTATCGTCATGGGCGCTGTTCAGGAAATCTTGGATGGTTTCCAAAATGTCTTGGTCGATGAATTGCGCCTTGCTGCCGTCAATAATCAGATAGCTGTTTGCATCCACCCGATCCAAGCAGCCACGCAGCAGCGCCTTATTCAAAAACGACACATCCTTGTGCAGCCTCAGCAGATAATTGCTGCCGTCTTGCGTCAAACTGATGGCGGCATGGAAGTTGGCTTTAATCACGAAAAACAAACCAATCGCCATGCCTATTGCCATGCCTTTCAACAAGTCGCTAATCAAAATGGCGGCGATGGTAATCACAAAGGGCGCGAGTTGATTCATGCCCTTGGTGCGCATTTCCATGAATAGCTTTGGCTTCGCCAGCTTATAGCCGGTCAGCAGCAGAATGGACGCCAAACAGGCTAATGGTATCAGATTGAGATATTGGGCCAAGAACATCACGCTCAACAGCAGCAATACGCCATGCACAAAACCCGCCAGCTTTGTCCGCCCGCCGGCGTTGATGTTGGCGGAACTGCGCACAATGACCGCCGTCATCGGCAAACCGCCGAGCATGCCGCTGACGATATTCCCTATCCCCTGCGCTTTCAATTCTTGGTTGGTCGGCGCCACGCGCTTCAACGGGTCGAGCTTGTCGGTCGCTTCCAAGCTCAATAGCGTTTCCAAGCTGGCGACAATCGCAAGCGTTGCGGCTATCGAATAAATTTCCGGGTTTTGGAATTGCGAAAAGTCGGGAACGGTTAGCTGTTGCAGGAATTGCAACGGCCCGGAAATGGCTGGCAGACTGACCAGATGCTCGGCATGGATTGCCAAAGCCCCGCCCGCCTCCATCGTCGCCAGATTGAAACCCACGCCCCATAACACGGCGACCAACGGCCCCGGAATCATCGACAGCACAGGATTATGCTTGAACAGCTTGGTTTCCCACAACAGCAGGATAACAATCGACAACGCGCTGACGATGGTTGGCCCCAGCGAAAACGCGCCGAAGGAAGTGAATATCTCCTAGACGGTGGATTCGGCGTCGGTCGGCATATACGCC
>JBJSYU010000097.1:0-5562 GCA_046089945.1 Candidatus Methylumidiphilus sp. | reverse complement strand
AGCATCGCATATAGCGGGTTTGTGTAATTCATGGCAAAAATATATCTTTATCTGCTGCATATACAGTCATCATATGGGACTAGGGCAAGCATGGTGGCACGCAATCACAACCAGATCCACAACAGATGCCTTAAAGTCCCTGAGGGCGGTTGGCTGGCATTGGCCGACGGCGTCCTCATTGGCCTGTGCGGGGCCGGGCCGGTGGCCGCCGAGCGCGGCGCCCAGCTATTGGCCGAACAGGGCGCGACGGCGCTGCTCAGTTGGGGCTGCGCCGCCGCCTTGGCCCCCGACCTGCGGCCCGGCGCGTTGACCCTGCCCGGCCAAATCCTCGCCGCTGACGGCCAAATCCTAGACGCCGACGCGGCTTGGCGCGGCCGTTTGCTGGCGGCGCTGGACGGGCGCTTGCCCGTACAAGGCGGCGTGTTGGCGGAAAGCCGGCACATCGTCGCCTTGGCGCAGGACAAGCAGGCCATCCACGCCGCCACCGGCGCCATCGCGCTGGACATGGAAAGCGCGGCGGCGGCGCGGGCGGCGCAAGCGTTGAGCCTGCCGTTTCTCGCCGTGCGCAGCATCATCGACCCCGCCGACACCAACATCCCCGCCTCGATTGCCCAAGCCTTCGACGCCGACGGCCTGTTGCACGTGCCGCAGATGCTAGGCCGCGCCCTGCTGCGGCCTTTGGATTTCATCGCCATCATCCGGCTGGGCCGGCATTTTGGCGCCGCCATGGACACCCTGCGCCACGTCGCCGCCCTCGCCCCGCCGCGCTTCGCCGCGCCTTAAAGCACCTGATTCAAAGATGAGCCGAAACACCGACAGCCTGACCGTCAAAGCCATCCACTGGTGGGAAGCCAACGTCCTCAACCGGCCCTGGTCGCTGCTGCTGCTGTTTGTGCTGGCCACCGGCTGGGTCGGCTATTACACGATGGAAAACCTCCCCGTGAACACCAACACGGCGGACATGATTTCCATCAAACTGCCGTTCCAGCAAAACCGCATCAAGCTGGAGACCGCCTTCCCGCAGGATGTCAGCACCATTTTGCTGTTGGTGGAAAGCGACTCCCCGGAGCAGACCGGCGCGGTGGTCAAACGCCTGAGCGCGGAACTGCGGCGGCAAAAAGACTTCGTCAAGTCAGTGTATGTGCCGGACGAGGGCGATTTTTTCGCGCGCAACGGCCTGCTGTATTTGAGCCTGAAAGAACTCGAAAGCCTGTCCACGCAACTCGCCAACGCCCAGCCGTTCATCGGCAAGCTGTCTGAGGACAACAGCCTGCGCGGGCTGTTTGAAGTCTTGGGGCAAGCCGTCAAAGCCTCGGCGGATGACGACCTCGACATGGATCTGAACCCAGTGTTTAGAAAAATCAGCGAAGCCTTGGAGGCGGTCAGCCTAGGCCAGCCCTACCAATTGTCTTGGCAGCAATTGATGATGGACAAGCAAATCGGCTTAGGCATCACCAAGCGCTTTGTGCAACTGACGCCGGTCTTGGACTTCAACGCGCTGTTGCCCGCCGAAAAAAGCATCGCCGCCATCAAAGCCGCCATCGCCCAAGCCACCGCCGGCGAATTGTCAAAAGTCGAAGTGCGCATGACCGGCGAAGTGGTGCTGGAGCATGAAGAAATGGACACGCTGGCCGACAGCATGCAAATCGCCGGCTACGCCTCGATGTTCCTGGTCTGCGCCACGCTCTGGTTCGCCTACCGCTCGTTCCGGCTGATGTTTGCGACGTTTTTCTCGCTGTCGCTGGGGCTGGTGCTGTCCTTGGGCTTTGCCACCGCCGCCATCGGCCATTTGAACCTGATTTCCATCGCCTTCGCCGTGCTGTTCATCGGCATGGGCGACGCCTATTCCTCGCACTTCTGCCTGCGCTACCGCGAACTGGTGATGCGCGGCGAGTCGCAGCGCGACGCGCTGCGCGACACCCTGACCTCGACCGGCGCCTCGCTGATCCTCTGCACCTTTACCGCCGCCATCGGCCTGTACGCCTTCATCCCGACCAACTATGTCGGCGTGTCGGAACTCGGCGTCATCGCCGGCACCAGCATGTTCATCGCCTTGCTGACCACCTTCACCGTGCTGCCCGCGCTGATGAAAATCATGCCGCTGCGCCTGCCGCGCAATTTCCAGCCGAAGACGCGCAAATCTCCGCTCATCATGTCCAACTGGCCGCTGCGCCACGCCCGCGCTATCCGCTGGGCCACCGCGCTGCTGGCGCTGGGCGCATTGGCCTTGGTCACACAAGTATCGGTGGATTTCAATCCGATCAACCTGCGCGACCAAAACACCGAGTCGGTGCAGACCTACAAATACCTGCTGCAATACAAAGACACCTCGCCCATGACGCTGTCCGCCTTGGCGCAAAGCCAACAGGAAGCGCTGGCGAAAAAAGTCGGCTTTGAGCGCCTGCCCGATGTCGAAAAAGCGATGACCTTGCTGGATTTTGTCCCCGACCAACAAGACGCCAAACTGGCCGTCATCGAAGAACTCGGCCTAGTGCTAGGCTCGCAGTTCGCCCAATTTCCGCAGCCGGATTCCACCGGCGCGACACTTGAGGCGGTGGAAAAACTGCTGGCGACGCTGCAAGAGCAAATCGCCAAAGGCGAAGGAGGCAACGCCGACTTGCTGGAACTCGCCGAGCATCTGGAAACTTTCCTCGACTATCTGGACTCAGTGCCAGAAGAAGATCAACAGCCGATCCTCGACAAGCTGCAACACGCCTTATTGAGCGCATTGCCAACGACCATGGCGAAACTCAGCGCCAGCCTGCAAGCCGAAACCATCACGCTGGACAATCTGCCGAAAGACATCCAAGAGCGCTGGCTCGGCGGCAATGGCCTATACCGGGTGCAGGTTTCCCCGAAAAAAGACCTCAACGACCTGGAAAACCTGCGCGAATTCATCCAAGAAGCACAGACCGTCGATCCTAATGTCACCGACCTGCCCGTCACCTATCTGGAATCCATGAACGAAGTCGTCCGCGCCTTCCAGCAAGCGTTCAGCATCGCGCTATTGGCAATCACCGTGCTGTTGTTGGTGATTCAGCGTAATATCAAAGACACGCTGCTAGTGCTGCTGCCGCTGCTGCTGGCCTCGCTGTTCACCGCAGCGGCGACAGTTATCTGCAATGTGCCGTTCAACTTCGCCAATATCATCGCCTTACCCCTGTTATTTGGCCTAGGCGTGGACAGCGGCATCCATATGGCTCACCGCCTGCATTATCTCGACCCCGACGAAGAAAACCTGCTCGGCGGCAGTGAGGCGCAAGGCGTATTCTATGGCGCGTTGACCACGATATTCAGTTTCAGCAGCTTGGCATTCACCGCCCACAAAGGCACTGCATCGATGGGCATACTGCTCTCCGTGGGCTTGTTGATGACGCTGATTTGCGCGTTAATCGTGCTGCCGGCGTTCAGCACTTACCACCTACGCCGCCGCCGCCACTAAACCCTCACCATCCCGACCGAGATTCCCATGTCCAAAACCATCGCCGAACTGCTCACCGCACACGCCGGGGAAAACTTCGACCTGCACGACAAGCATTTGAACACGCAAATGGTGCGGGTGCTGAAAACCATAGGCTACGACCGCGTCTACACCAAAGCCAAAGGCCCGTATCTATACGACGACAAAGGCACAGAATACCTGGATCTGCTGTCCGGTTTTGGCGTGTTCGCACTAGGCCGCAACCACCCGGCCATTATCCAAGCCTTGAAAGATGTGCTGGACGCCGAACTGCCAGACATGGTGCAAATGGACGTGTCCTTATTGTCGGGTATACTGGCCGAGAAAATCCTGCGCACCTGCCCGGATAATCTCACCAAAATGTTCTTCTGCAACTCCGGGGCGGAAGCGGTCGAAGCGGCGATTAAATTCGCCCGCTACACCACCAAGCGCGAAAAAATCCTCTATTGCGAACACGCCTTCCACGGACTGACCACGGGCGCATTGTCCCTGAATGGCGAGAATATCTTCCGTGAAGGTTTCGGCCCACTGTTGCCCGGCTGCGCCGCTGTGCCGTTCGGCGACCCGCCCGCGCTCGAACGCGCCTTAAGCAATAAAGACGTGGCCGCGTTCATCGTCGAACCCATCCAAGGCAAAGGCGTCAACCTGCCCTCGCCGAATTACCTGAAAGAAGTCCAACGCCTGTGCAAACAAACCGGCACCTTATTCGTCGCCGACGAAATCCAATGCGGCATCGCCCGCACCGGCAAATTCTGGGCGATTGAACATGACGGCGCGGAACCGGATATGTTGCTGATGGCCAAAGCCCTGTCCGGCGGTTTTATCCCCGTCGGCGCGGTGGCAATGACCACGCAAGTCATGGATGCCGTGTTCAACCGCATGGATCGCGCCGTCGTCCACGGTTCGACGTTTTCCAAAAACAATATGGCGATGGCGGCGGGCATTGCGTCTTTGCAAGTGATTGAGGACGAAAAACTGGTCGAAAATGCCGCGAAAATCGGCGGCGAGATTATCACAGGCTTGGAAGCGATGATCCCGAAATATGATTTTCTGAAACAAGTGCGCGGCAAAGGCTTGATGATCGCCGTGGAATTTGGCTCCCCCGACGGCCTATTGCGCAAAGCCGCTTTCGCTGGATTGGAAGCCGCCAATAAAGGCTTGTTCAGCCAGACGATTACCATTCCGTTGTTTAAAAATCATCGCATCCTAAGCCAAGTCGCCGGCCACGGCATGAACGTCGTTAAATTCCTGCCGCCCTTAGTCATTGGCGAGAAAGACCGCGACTGGATCATAACCGCCATGGAGCAAGTCATCGCCGACACGCAAGAAGTCGGCGGGGCGATTAAGGATTTGGGCAAGAATCTCATCAGCCATGCCTTGAAGCAAAAAGCAGGGGCATAAGCGATGCCGGAAGGGCAAAGCCATGAGCTGTTGCCGACAATAAAACTTGCCTGGGCTTGGCTGTGGTGCCTAGGCGTGCGGCAGCGCAGGCCGAAAGATGCGACCGAAAAGCTGCAAATGAGCATGCGCGTCACCGCAAAAAGCCGATATAACGCCGCCGCCCGTTTGCAGTTTCAAAGCAAATTTGCCTTTTTTGCGACCACGCTATTGTCGCTGGGGCTTATTTTGATACCGCTGATGCAAAATGCGGCGATACCGCTGGCGTTTAAGGCAAATGTCTTGAACATGGTGCAACTTTTTCTCGCCGTCGCAAGCTTGGTGTATTCCGTCGTCATCGGCACCGCACAGTTTGATGTCCGCGCCGAAAAGCTGACCGAATGCGGCAATAGGCTGAAAGACCTGATCCGCGAAATCGAGCGGGATTACGAAAAGTCGCCGACGCTGTTTCCCGACAAACTGTCCGACTACCAAAGAAGATATTCCGACGTAGTCACCGACAGCGAAAACCACGACAGAAGCGATTACCATTTTGCCATCTTGGAAATGAGCAATGATTATTTTATCACAGGCATCCCTTGGATTATCATGTATGTCAACGCCATACTGTCCCGCTGCATAGCCTACATCGCGCCGCTGCTGATGATGTATTTTGAAGTGATATTCGGAGGTGGGTTTAATTGATTTTTAATAGTATAATTGTT